>PMSX01000173.1 GCA_003167495.1 Bryobacterales bacterium
GGAATCTCAAACCGGCGATGGCGCGGGTAGCGGTTTGCGAGGAGGCTGCGTGCTTCAGTCCGTATCTGGAGTTGGCGTCGATGCGGCACGGGTCGGTGGAGACACGGCTGTTCATCAGTTAAGCCTGTGCTTTGAGCGAGAACGGTTTCAGGTGAGGCGGCAGGATCCCCCTTGGAAGGTGGTGCGGGCGTTCGCGCTGCCGCGTGCTGGAGCGTTGGTACATCTGCACAACGTTTCGGGAGGCGTGGTTGCGGGAGATCGCCTGGCGCTGGATATCGAAGTGAAGGCTGGCGCGGTTGCGCAAGTCACAACGACCGGAGCGACTCGCTTGTACCGGCATCGTGTGGGCGCGGCTGATTCTGAACAGAGTGCGAGATTCACGGTGGGCGACGGGGCGTTGCTAGAGTATCTGCCGGATGCGGTGATTCCCTACGCAGGATGCCGGCATATGCAGCGGACGGCGATCCGGCTGGGGCGCGACTCGACTCTGTTTTGGTGGGAGGTGCTCGCTCCGGGGAGGTTGGCGGCGGGGGAGCGATTTGCGTTCGAGCGGCTGCAAGTGCAAACAGAAGTGTACGCTGGGGCGCGACCCGTTTTGCGGGAAGATTATGTGCTGGAGCCCGGGCGGAAAGATCTAACGGCGGCTGCGCGAATGTTTCAGTACTCACACACCGCGAGCCTATGCGTGGTGCAGGAAGGGCGGCCGGCGGCGTTTTGGCGAGAGTTAGAGAAGCAATTGAATGAAATCGCGCGAGAACGAACACGGCTTGGGCATTCTGTTTGGGGTGCGAGCACGTTGGCTTCGGACGGAGTTATCATACGAGGATTGTGCATGAGCGGATGCTTCGTCCACCAGACGCTGATCGAATTCTGGAGAACGGCGCGGCTGGCGATGACGGGAGCGGATGCGACACCGCCGAGGAAAATTTACTAAGTCGGATTTGGTTTGTTTTTGAGGAGGAGCAATGCACCTGACACTCCGGGAGCAAGAGCGCCTGATGATTTATGTTGCGGCCGATGTGGCCCGGCGGCGGCGCGCGCGAGGCTTGAAACTGAACTACCCAGAAGCGATGGCGATTCTCACAGCGGAGATCATGGAATGGGCGCGGGACGGCAGGACCGTGGCCGAGATTATGACTCTGGGAAACGGTGTGTTGAGCGCCGGCGACGTAATGGAAGGAATTGCGGGAATGATTCACGAAGTGCAGGTAGAAGCCACGTTTCCCGACGGGACGAAGCTAGTGACGATACACGACCCGATTCAATGAGTGCATTCCAATGAGCCCGCTCTTATGAAACCAGGAGAATATTTTCTTGAAGCTGCGCCGATTGAGGCCAATGTGGGGCGGAAGGCCGCACGGCTCGTAGTGAGGCACACCGGTGACCGGCCAGTGCAAGTTGGAAGCCATTATCACTTTTTCGAAGTCAACGACGCGCTCGATTTCGACCGGAAAGTGGCGCGCGGGATGCGCCTGAACATCCCCGCCGGGACTTCGGTGCGGTTTGAGCCAGGCGAGGAGAAGCAAGTGAGTTTGGTGGAATACGCGGGAGAACGGTTGGTGCTGGGACACAAAGGCAGGGGAAGCAAGTGAGCCTCTCGATTCCCAGGAGAACGTACGCGGATTTGTATGGGCCGACAAAGGGCGACCGGGTGCGGCTGGCCGATACCGAGCTGATCATTGAAGTAGAGAAGGATTTCGCGGCTTACGGCGATGAGATTACGTTCGGAGGCGGCAAAGTCATTCGCGACGGCATGGGGCAGAGTGCGCGAGCCACGCGCGCGGGAGGAGCGCTTGATCTGGTGATCACCAACGCTCTCATTGTCGATCATTGGGGCATCGTGAAGGGTGATGTTGGAATCCGTAACGGGCGGATCGTAAAGGTGGGCAAGGCCGGAAACCCGGACACGATGCAGGGCGTTGACCCGGAACTGGTGGTAGGAGCTTCGACGGAGGTGATTGCCGGCGAGAACATGATCCTAACGGCTGGCGGAATCGACAGCCACATTCATTTCATTTCACCGCAGCAGATTTATGAGGCGCTTTCGAACGGCATCACCACCATGATTGGCGGCGGCACAGGGCCTGCCACCGGGACCAATGCCACCACCTGCATGCCCGGAGCTTGGAACCTGGCTAGGATGCTCGAAGCGGTCGATGCGTGGCCGGTGAACTTCGGGTTTCTTGGAAAGGGCAATGCGAGCACGGCCGAACCACTGGTAGAACAGGTGAGCGCGGGAGCCTGTGGCTTGAAACTGCATGAAGATTGGGGCACAACTCCGGCCGCCATTGATACCTGCTTGCGCGTGGCCGATGACATGGACGTGCAGGTAGCTATCCACACCGATACGATCAATGAGGCTGGCTTTGTGGAGGACACGATTGCGGCCATCGCGGGACGTGTCATACATACCTATCACACGGAGGGCGCGGGCGGCGGCCACGCTCCCGATATCATTCGCATCGCGGCACTGCCAAACATTCTGCCGTCGTCTACCAATCCCACGCGGCCTTACACGGTGAACACCATCGCCGAGCATCTAGACATGCTGATGGTGTGCCATCATCTGAACCCCCTAGTGCCTGAGGACGTGGCATTCGCCGAGAGCCGCATTCGTCCCGAAACGATCGCAGCCGAGGACATCCTGCACGATTTAGGAGTGTTCAGCATGATCTCGAGCGATTCTCAGGCCATGGGCCGGGCGGGCGAAGTGGTTACGCGCACATGGCAAACTGCGCACAAGATGAAGACGCAGCGGGGTGCGCTTAAGGAGGACTCAGCTCGAAACGATAATTTCCGGGTGAGGCGGTATGTGGCAAAGTACACCATCAACCCGGCCGTAACCCATGGCATTGCTCACGAGGTGGGATCGATAGAACCCGGCAAGCTCGCGGATCTTGTGCTGTGGAAACCGGCCATGTTCGGAGTGAAGCCTGAGATGGTGATCAAGGGCGGCTTCATCGCGTGGAGCGTCATGGGAGACGCTAACGCATCCATTCCAACGCCGCAACCGGTGATCTATAGGCCGATGTTTGGATCGTTCGGCGGGGCCACCGCTTCCACGTCGGCCACGTTCGTTTCACAAGCTTCGCTCGCGGCCGGAATCGGCGAAAACTTCCGAAAACGCGCCGTGGCTGTGAAGGGCTGCCGGACCATCGGCAAACGCCATATGATTCATAATTCGGCGACGCCCAAGATTGAAGTTGATCCCGAGACGTATGAGGTGCGGGCGGACGGTGTGTTGTTGACCTGCGAACCGGCACACGTTTTGCCTCTGGCGCAACGATATTTTCTGTTTTGAGGAGATTCTAAATGAGAGCGTATCGCGTCGGAATTGCCGGTCCTGTGGGATGCGGGAAGACCGCACTGGTGGATCAACTGAGCAAACGACTCTGGCCGGAGGTGAGTTTGGGTGTAGTCACCAACGACATCTACACCAAAGAAGACGCGGAGTTCCTGTTGCGGCAGGGCACGCTTCCCGCAGACCGCGTGGTGGGCGTGGAAACCGGAGGATGCCCGCATGCGGCCATTCGAGAAGACGCCTCTATGAACCTGGATGCCATAGACGAATTGGAGGCGGCCCACCCCGGGCTTGAGTTGATTTTCGTGGAAAGCGGCGGCGACAATCTGGCCGCGGCTTTCAGCCCGGAACTGGTGGATGCTTTCATCTACGTGATTGACGTTTCAGGAGGCGACAAGATTCCGCGCAAAGGCGGCCCGGGCATCCGGCGCAGCGGGCTGCTGGTGATCAACAAAATCGATCTTGCGCCATATGTGGGCGCTTCGCTCGAAGTGATGGACCGCGATGCCAAGCGTCAGCGCGGCGACCGGCCGTTTGTGTTTACAAATTTGAAAACGGGCGAAGGTCTGAATGCAGTGATCGATTGGTTGAAGGAACAGCGCACGCGAGGATTAACAGCTTCGGGCCGGCCTCCCAGTGTGCCGCATAGGCATGATGAAGCGGATCATGATGAGCTGGGTCATCATCACCATCATCATCATGGCGATCAACGGCACGCTCACTGAGGAACCGTCCGGCTACGGCCGACCGCGCTGCGCAACGCGATCTCAACGTCGCGGGGCGTGAAATCCAGCTCGGTTAAGCGCGTGCTATAGCGTACGCGGCCGTCGATTCCGATCACAAAAGCCCGGCTTGGCCACGCGCCATAAGCGGATTCGACTTTGTTATCAAGTCCGTCCAGCAACGCCTGAAACGGCAAGTGGAGCGTCCTGCTGCACATGATAGCGTGGCTCTGTTTTTCAGCTATAACCTGAGCTTCCGGCAGACTAATACCCTCACTTGCGTTTCTCGTGCTCTGCCATTCGCCGGTTGCATGCGCTTCGCGAATGTATACGAGCAAGAATCGCGCTTGCGCCGCATACTTTGAGTGGAGCGCTTTCAAGGCATCAGCCGACGAGCGAAAGTTCGGACAAGTATAGCTCCCAAAAATGAGCACAACTGGAGTCTTGCCGCGGAAATCCCGCAGACTAACGTTCTTTCCCGTGGCAACGTCCGGAAGAGTGAAATCCGGCGCAAGTTCATTGCCCTTTGGCCCGGAGGGAGGAGCGTGGGCCTCTGCCAATTGAAGGAGACGGGTTGCAGTTGAGCGCTCAGCGGCGGCTTCATGCATCAGGTGCAAATGGACGTAAACAGTAGCCAATTGGCCATGCGCTTCCGCCGAATCAGGAATTGCTTTCACAGCGGCTTGCAAGGGCTGGCGAGCTTCATTCCATTTCCTTTCCGCGCTGAGACATTCACCGAAAGCCAGCATGGCTTGTCCTGATTGCGGACGGGCCAGCGAAGCCTGCCTTAAGAGGCGCTCTGCTTCGGGCAGGTTTTTGCGCACGGTGAGAATTTGCCCCAAACCGAGATTGGCCATGTAGTTATTGGGATTCTGCTCAAGTTCCCGCCGGAACGCGGCGGAGGCGCCGTCCGGGTCACCGGTGGCGAGAAGTGCCTGGCCAAGATAAGCTTCGAGCTCCGGGAGATTCGGATTAGCATCGCCAGCGGCGGATAGTTCCTTCACGGCTGCGGGATAATCTCCAGACTCATACATTTGGGTTCCCAATAAGAATCGTGATTCCGCACTATCACCGTTTCGCAAAATGCGGTCGAGCAATACTTGGCCCTCTGCGATGCGTTGTGAACGGATGAGGGCAGCGCCGAGCAGATAAGAGAGGGCCAGATCATCGGGAGATTGTTGTTCCAATGGCTGCAAGAGTTCAATGACGCGGTTTTTTTCTCCGGACTGTAGGCACGCATCGGCGAGCAACAGAGTAATCTGTTTCTCCTGGGGCGCAACGGCATGAAGAGTCTCGAGCTTTTGCCTGGCTTCTGGGAGGCGGCCGCTTTTTTCGTACGCGAGAGCCAGGTTCATGGTGATCCGGAGATCGGACGGGGAAAGTTTTTCAGCCACCTCATATTCATCAATCGCCTCATCATAATGGCCTAGCTTGGTGAGCACAACGCCGAGATTCGAGTGAGCGCCCACTTCGTCCGGACGCAACTTTAGAAATGCGCGATAGGCTTCGGCGGCAGCAGCGTAGTCTCCGTTTTGTTGCAATTGATACGCGCGCTGAACGATGGCCATGGGATCTTCCACTGCTTGGCCTGATGCGGACCGCAGCGCGAGAATCGGAACGAACAGCAGGCTAATCGGGATACGCATTGGCTTTCACAATTCGGATTTCGTGGTCGGAGAACTGGTGATGCGAGCCGGGGATTTCAATTTTCGGCATGTGGCAGCCAGCGCAGTTGTTCTTGGATACTTTACAGGCGTGCGCCCCCGGTTTGCCACCGCCATGGCACGCCTGACATTTTGAGTCATAGTGGGCAACCGTGTGATCGATCTCCCGGTGAGGATCGTGGCAAGTCACACAACTGATGCGGTGGTCTTCCGTGTCATAGCATTTGCTGTTGGTGAGACGGTATGGCTGAAAACGAACGTTGGAGATGCCAACCTTGCCGCTGGAAGCAATTTCATCCCACGTTCTGTGGCAGCCTCCGCAAAAATTTGACATCTGCTCAGTAGAAAACCCAGTAAGCTTGGGCATGGCGGCGAGAACTGGATCACCCAATTTTATTCCCTTCAGATGATTGTCCGCCGATCCGTGGCAGCGTTCGCACTGCACGCCGGCAATGAGTTTATCAGTTACCAATTGCTTGGCTTCTACTGCGTTCGTGGCGTGGCAACCAAAGCATTGCGCTTGTTCCTGCCGCGCCATACGGATGCCGGAAGCCTCCACGATGTTGCCGGGCTTCATGTTTTCCGCGCCCAAAGTGAGATCAAGAGCATCGATTGAGCGATAGTAGCTCACGCGCGTTTGGTAAAACTCGCCGTTACTCTCAAATACATAGGTTTGGCCGGCGAGGCCCTGGCCGAACGCCCAGCCGACGGGGAAAGTGAGAGTTTGATGCCCATCGGAAACGGAATACAGTGTCTCGGACTCTTTTCGTTCAATGCGATAAGAATAGGCGCCTTCTTTGAATGTGAGAGCGGGGTGCTTTTCTAAGATAGTGCATTCGGGAACGAGTTCCAGGGCGTGCGCCATGGATGTGGCGGGATGCAATCGGGATTGAGCTGGATGGCATTGAGCACAAGGGCGAACGGCACGGGAGGAATCGGCGCCGTCAGCCGCCATCAGCGAGGAAGTAACGAGTGCGAGGAGGAGTGTGAGCTTCACTTTGGCTCCGCTTCGCTGGCATCCACTTCTGCTCGCAGGCGCAGGAACTCTTTGCGTTGCTTGGCTGCGTCTTCCTTGCGGCCCACCTTGGCGTAAGCTGCTGCAAGGGCCAAGCGGCTCTGCGGGTTTGCCGGGGCCATTTTTACGGCGGTTTCCAGCTCGTTGATACCGCGTGTCAAATCCAAGTCGCCTTCAACCATCGCTTTGCCAAGCATGGCGTGCGCGGCGAAGTAGTCCGGATTGGAAGCCACCGCTCTCTCGGCATAGGTTCGGGCGGTTTTATAGTCACCGCGCCGCACATATTCGGCGGCGATACTGATCAGCGATTGAGAATGCTTAGGAGATAACGCAAGCTCCGCATTAAATGCGGCGAGCGCTTTGTCCGGATCGCTTTGCAACAGCACCATGCCAGCGAGGTAGTGAACTTCCAAGGCATTCGGGTAGCTTGCCAGAATCACATCGAATTCGGCGGTCGCCTCCTTGCCTCGGCTGGCTGCGGCATCACACATAGCTCGCCCAAGAGCAACAACTAAATCGTGATCGGCCGGAGCAATATCAGTGGGCAAAACAGGCCGCCGAAGCGCTGCGACCCCCATAGCTTCTATGAGTTTTGGATTGTCCTTTCCACGCGAAGCATAGCGCGAAATCGCTTCAATGGCGGAATCAAACTGCCCCCCGCGGATGAGGATCAGAATAATATGGTACTGGTTAACGTCGTAAAGAGCTGGCGGCAGTCCTAGCTTATCGGCTCTCTCAAGATTTTGCAGAGCGTCCCGATAATGCTTGATCTCAAACTCACAGAGACCAGCCATGGCCCAGCCGGGAGACTTGTTCGGATCAAGCTTCGTGAGCGGAAGAAACGCTTGTTCACCCTCTTGGAAGCGGTTGGCGTCATATAAAAGAGAGCCAAGCACCCACCAGCCTTGTCTCCAGTCGGGTTTGAGCCGCAATGCCTTCTGGTAGAGATCGACCGCTTCGTTGATTTGGCCCGCATCGCGTGCCGCGTCCGCTTTTTTTTCGAGCACATTAAAGTTTGACGCCGTTTGCGCCACGGTTGTGGCGGCAAGGGCAATGCACGCCGCCAGACCGATGAGGATGCGCCGGTGGGTGATCATTTCATTGTCTGGGCGCCTGGGTCTGTGCGCCTGGTTCAGCCGCCTGCTTTTGCGCATTTAGCTTTGAAACGATGGCCCGCTCGCGATCGCCATCGGCTTTGCGCTTCTCGCGATAGTACGCGGTCGCAAGCGTCACATGGGCTTCAGTGAAATCTGGCGATTCTTTCAACATCGTTTCAAGCTCGCGCCGAGCAGGCTCAACCTGCCCCATGGCCAGTTCGGTGGCGGCGATTTGATAGCGCACCCCGATATCTCCGGGACGTAACACAAGAGAATGTTGAAAGTACTTCAAGGCGTTTTCATTGTCTTCGTCCTGACGCAACAAAACTCCCATACGGAGGTTGGCTTCAAAATTGTTCGGGTCAAGCGTCAATTCCTTTTCGAATGCCTTGCGGGCACTGGCCGGGTCGCCGGTAGAAAGGAGGGCCAATCCGTAGTAAGAATAGACATCTGGCAGATCTGGATTCAACTCGACGGCTCTTTTCAAATCGGCGACGGCACCCGCCAGATCGTTGACCATAAACTTTGTTGTACCCATGAGTAATCGCGCTTCTGCCGAATCGCCGTTCTTCAGAATCCGATCAATCACCAGCTGTCCCCTGGCTGTTTGACCGTCGCGGATGAGCGCCGTGCCTAACATGTAGGTAACACCCAAATTTTCGGGGCCTGCTTTCTCCTGCGGTGTCAGCAATTCAATTACTTCTTTGTTTTGACCTAAGCGCAGGTAACAATCGGCAAGGAGAATTACAGGTTGAAGCTCACTTGGCTGTTCGTTGCGAACCTTCTTCAGCGCCTCGATCGCTTTGAGGTATTGAGAGGTTTTGTAGTAGGCGAGTGCGAGATTCAGTCTTACGCGCGGATCAGGCTTTTGCAACAGAGCCCGATTGTATTCGACGATGGCTTCGGAGTAACGGCCACTGGCTGCGAGAGCGGCGCCGAGGTTTGACCTTACTTCCTCCATTTGGGGATACGCGTCGAGAACGCGACGATAATCCTGGATTGCCTCGTCAAGCTTGCCCGCCTGATGAAGCTCAACAGCTTGTTTCAGAAGTTCCTGCGGCGACGTGGTGGCTTGCTGCGCAGCCAGCAGAGATATGCAAAACAGAGCGAATGCGAGACGATATGTCACGACTCCTGCTCATTATATGAAAATCGGGTTGTTTCCTGGGTTCTCTATCCCCCCTTTTTCTTGCGTTCGGGTTCATGCAACGGTACCGCCTTCGGTAATGGTGACGTAGCGATCAGTTGGGATATCTGTGATCCGGTCGCGGCGTTTACTAGGAGCCGGCCACTGAATCTCAAGCCAATCGAGCTTGGCAGAGGTCCCGATCCCGATGACCTCCCGAATGTCGTGGGAGGAAAGGTAACTGCCACCCGAGTTCTTCAATTTGGTCCGCTTCACGCCGTTGATCGACCAAGTGAAGCGCGCGCCGATTGCGTCTCTATTGCACGTCTTGCCAACGAGCCTGAAGCCGACCCAGTGATTACCTTCCCCGGCGTTGTTGTGCAGCAAAACGGGGGCAGAACCGTTATTGCCGATCATTACGTCGAGGCGGCCATCGTTGTCATAATCGCCAATGGCCAAGCCGCGGGCGGGGTAGGGTTTGTGGAAAACTTCTCCTCCCGCTGCTTCACTCACATCGATTAAGCGCTTGCCGTCATTGTGAAACAGCACGAGCGGCTCTTTGTAGCGCACCTGCGGGGAGTAAAGGTCGATCATGTCGTCGGGATGTCCGTTTGCCAACATCAGATCTAGGAATCCATCATTGTCGTAGTCGAAGAATTTGAGACCCCAGCCGCTTAAGTACCGCGTGGATTTCGCGATGTCGTTTTGGTGAGACACGTTTGTGAATGTCTCGTCGCCCCGATTCTTATAAAGCGCATACATTTCCTGATCGACGTTTGCGACAAACAGGTCCTCCCGGCCTTGGCCGTCAAGGTCGACGGCGTCGACACCCATGCCGGATCGGGCCTGGCCGTTATCGCTAAAGCCCACTTCGGCAGCCAAGGCAATTTCCTCCCACTTGCCGCCGCCGCGGTTCATGAAGAGAAAATTCTGGACAGTGTCATTGGCAACGAAGAGATCCATTTTCCCGTCGTTATTCACGTCAGTGGCGACAACGCCGAGGCCTTTGCCGAGTGACTTGCCGATATCGGTTCCTTTGCCGACCTCGGTAAAAGTTCCATCACCGTTGTTTCGAAACATCAGACTGGCCGAGGGAAGGAATACGCGCGGGATACAGAAATAGGCTCGGCCGAGCTTGTTATCGCCGCAACGGATGCTGTCCTTGGTATAGCGAACGAAGCTGCATACGAACAGATCCAGCAATCCGTCGTTGTTATAGTCGACCCAAACGGCGCTGGTGGCCCAATTCGGGAAGACCAGTGCAGCTTTTTCTGTCACATCGGAAAACGTGCCATCGCCATTGTTGTGATAGAGAGTGGAACGTCCGTAAGCGGTGACAAACATGTCGGGGAATCCGTCGTTGTCGTAATCGCCCACGGCGACTCCCATGCCGAAGCTCTTACCTCCCGAGACACCTGCGTGCTCGGTCACATCGGTAAATGTGCCGTCACGATTATTTTTGTACAGGGCGTTGCGCAACGGCTTGGGAGGCTTGTAGAAATCGGCCTCGCCGCTGTTGACGAGGAATATGTCCATCCAGCCGTCGTTGTCAAAATCAAGAAAAGCTACTCCCGGGCCCATGGTTTCCGGCAGTTCCCGGCTGTCTGACAAGGCGTTATTGTGTACCCAGCGGATACCACTCTTCTCGGCGGGTATTTCCACAAACGGCGACGTGGGAGCAGCGGAGCGGAGAAGCAACTGTGTGGACGCCGAGCACAGAGTGGCTGCGCGCAAGAGTTGACGACGGGAAACCTGCATGAATCGTTGTGAACAAGTATGCCACTGAAGACAAACAGGGATGCGCTTTATGACGAATCCCCGCCCGCTTGTGAATGTGCCCGGTTCTTAAAACCGAGGAGCACGGCCTAGAAGTAAAACTTGATAGCCAATTCGATGATACGATTGCCCTGTTTTTCCGTAACCGTCCCGAAGGTCGGAGTGTTCACCTGTAGCGATGTGGCGTTAAACCCCAGGTCCAGGTTATTGCCGTTAAACGACCACAGCGGATGATTCAGGAAGTTAGTAGCGCTGAAACGGAGCTGCAATTTCATTGTTTCTTTGATTTGGAAGTTTTTCCAAATACCGAGATCTGAGTCGAAGAACCAGGGTCCATAAATCGCAGGTAGTACTGTGGGTCCGTTTTGCCCCACTTGGGTTGGCGCTGCGAAGCAGTTCGGATTGATGTACTGATGTGGCCCCAGGTTCGACGTGGGGTTGCAGGTCAATATGGGATTCAACTGAATATCGGGCGTCCCCAACAAAGAAACATTGCTAATTTCGATCGGTTTGCCCGTTGCCGAGCTGAAAGCCCCCGGAATGTTCGCGCCATTCAGAGCCATGCTGAAATTGCCGCCGGAGTTACCAGTGAGGTTGGCCCCGCTCTGAATCTGCGTAATACCAGTGAGCTGCCATCCATTGACGAAGCCGCCGGCGATCTTGTTGGTTGTGAACTTGTTGCCAATCTCAATGGAATACGCGGCGTTCAGAACGTGCGTGCGGTTGCTCGGTTGGACGCCGTAGTCGTTCCTTAAGTTGAAGTAATCGTACGTGGGGCTTACGATACCCATCGCTTTGCCGTAGGCATAATTGGCATTAATCGTGTACTTCCCTTTGGTCCGCACCCAAGTGATCTGAAGTGCATTGTAGTTTGCATACAGATTGTTGGTCGCTAGACCTAGTTCGCCGTAGCCCAGCAGGGGCCGGAAATTATTAACATTCAGGCCGTTAGGATCAACCCCGCCGTTCTTTGCGGCGAGCATGGCTCCTGCCGGAACCAAATTGATGTCGTCACCGGCACCAGCGGCGGTTTGCGGCAGATCATGGCTGTTGTTGCCAACATAAGCCACTTCGACCAAGCTCGACCACGGTAGTCGCTGGGCGATCGTGAAGCTATAGCTATCTGTGTATTCCTGGTTATTGTCTTTTGAATCCACTGCCGTAGGAGTGGACGCTGAACCTGCAAGGCCCGAAGAATCAAGCTGGCTCGCAAAAAGCTGAGTGCCGTTGTTGCCATTGGACACATTGACGGTCTTGACGCCCGCCGTTGTATCCAAGCCGGAAGTGAACTGACCGGAGTGGTAGTAGAAACGGCCCCAACCGCCGCGAAGGATAGTTTTGCCTGAACCGAACAGGTCGTATGCCGCTCCAACACGGGGTTGCCAGAATAGAGCCCTGGTCGGAAATCCGCCCACAGGCACGCTCGAATCGATCTTATGCCATTCAAATCCGCAGAAATTCGTCGCACAACTTGGGCTAAAGGTCGACTGATTGAAGATCGCGTAGCCTGCACCAGTCCGATCTTCCCAAGGCGTGAAATGGCTGAGCCGCAACCCGTAGTTGAGAGTCAGGCGTTTAGAAACCTTCCATGAGTCCTGGACAAATCCTTCATAGGTAGAGTACGCGATATCGTTGATGCGGTTGAAGCTAGACTCCACGTAACCTCCCGAAAGGTTACCCGTCACCATATCTGCATAGGCATTTCCATAGCTGGTTGAGTTACCTGTATAGAACTCCAGGTAGCCGTTTGTATCGTCGTTTCCCGGTTGCGAATTGCGAATCCACTCCCAGAAGAAGCCGGCTTTGACAGTATGGGTACCCCAGACTTTCGTGACAGTGTCGCTCGCACTCGGCAGCCACTTGTCGGCATAAAGCCCTTGCGACGCTCCACCAGCTTCAAAACCGCCAGGCATAAAGACAAGAGCAGCCTCGCTGTTGTTCCAACCGTAGCCGCCAAAGGAAGGAATCTGCTTGACGCCGTTGTTGAAAATACCGGTATAGTTGTAGCCAACTGTGCTGCGGGCAACTTTTGTGGGATCTTCAAACACGTTCGGGAAACCCACATAGGTATAAGCGAAAACAAACTCGTTGGTCATGGTCGGACTAAAGACATGAGTGAGAGAACTGGTGACCGAATCCGATGAGTTCTTCCCTTGAACGGCATTCGGATACGGAACTTGGTCGTTTTGCCGCCACCACAGGCCGACTGGAAACTGTTGCGTTTCGCGCTGCAAATTGAAGCGGACAAAAAGCTTGGTATTGTCGCTGATGTTGTAGTCAACGCGCGAAGTCGACTGAAGATTGTTCTGGTTAAAGACTTCAGCCTGAACGTAATTAAACCCGCCGGTAGCCGCGGGATTGGCATTGGCTGCTGGATACAACTTCATGAGCGCAACCATGTTCGGGTCAACCTTGCTACTTGGAAGCATCCCACCCGGAAACAAAGTAGCATTTACCGTGCCAGGGGGCCCACCGCTCGCAGTGATGGCGCCTTCCCCCGCTATCGATGCAGGCGAGAAATTGCCTGTGAGTTCGCTCGTCGTGGGCACCGTTGCTTTAAGTAATCCAGTATCTATCACCTGGTAGAAATATTCATAGCCTGTGAAGAAAAACAGCTTGTCGTGGCCGTGGTTAAAATGTGTTCCCGGAATCAAGACCGGGCCTCCGATTGTGCCGCCCGGATAATAGTATTTGTCCTGCGGCCGCGCCACGCCCACCGCGTTTTCGGCGGCATCGTTCGAGTTTAGAACGTAATTTCTGGCAGAGAAGAAGGC
>PMSX01000088.1 GCA_003167495.1 Bryobacterales bacterium
TCTATTTCATGTCGCACACCCGGGGTCCAGTGGTTGACCGCAAAGTACCGCATATCGTGATATATTATTTCCCGCGATCTTGTAAGAGCCGATGAAATCAGTTTAGAACTGCCCAAGAGAGGGTACAGTCGGCTTTCATAAAGTAACCAAAGGAGATTACCATGAAAGGCAAGACTATCCGGGTGACCCTGTTCGTAGGGTTATTTCTTTCCGTTCTAGTTGCACTGGCTCTGGCTGCACAGGACAGATACACTTTGAAAGTTCCGAACGGGCTCGCATTCGCGGACTTCAGGGGATACGAAGATTGGCAGGTTGTCGCTCCCAGTCAGACCGACGCTCAAAACGTGATGAGAGTGATCTTGGCGAATCCCTTGATGATAAAGGCCTACAGGGCAGGCATTCCGGCCAACGGCAAGCCCTTCCCCGACGGCTCCAAGATTGCCAAGATCGAGTGGAGACCAAGGAAGATTACCAACGCCCCTTTTTCAGCGAGCACGCCGGACACCGTGCCGGGCGTCCTGACTGAGGTTGAGTTCATCGAGAAGGATGCCAAGCGGTTCGCGGACGGCAACGGGTGGGGATACGCCGTGTTCGACTATGACGCTGCTTCCGATACGTTCGCGCCCGGCACCTTGGCCGGTAAGCCGCCGCAGGGTAACGACGCCAAGTGCGGGACCGCATGCCATAAGCTAGCGGCGGCAACAGATTTCATTTTCACGGCGTACCCGAAGAGGTGAGCGGGGAACGACACGCTCCACGCCCTTGACTGGGGGAGCATGACCGACTGACGTAGACTGGGTGCATTACGAAATGCGACGACGGTCAATCGCATACAATCGCCGTATGAATCGCGCTCTCCCTGCAGTCCTTTTGCTGACCACATTCTTGTCTAAGGCCGCCGCCGCAGACATCGCCACTTACCAAAAGCCGCCCCAGGAAATCGCCGATGCGATTCAGCAAGCGCTGCCGCCGGTAATTTCGATAAGCCCAACGAAAGACTATGCGGTTCTGATGGAAGCGCCGGCGCATCCGTCCATCGCGGAACTCGCGGAGCCCATGGCGCGGCTGGCCGGCTTGCGCATTGATACGCGAACGAACGGGCGGCACCTGGAACGCCACTTCAATCACTATGAGTTGCTCAAACTGCCGGAGCGAAAGGTGCTGTCGATTGCACTGCCGCCTGGTCCGTGCAAATTGAGTGCGCCCATGTGGAGTGCAGACGGCAGGCATTTGGCGTTTACGAACACGACGGCGAGCGGGATCGATCTGTGGATAGCAGAGACGGCCAGCGGAGAAAGCCATAAATTGTCCGGGGTCCAGATCAATGGCGCGCTGAACGCGCCGGGACGAAGCCCGGTGGAGTGGCTGAGCGACAACCGGACGATCTTGGCCAGACTGGTACCCGCGGAACGAGGTGCGGCGCCGGTGGAGAGTGCAGTGCCACAAGGACCGCATGTGCAGGAAGGAACCGGCAAATCGGGTCCGATTCGCACGTACGAAGATATGCTGGCGAATCCGCACGATGAAGCGCTTTTCGATTACTACTGCAGCGCCCAACTTGCTTACATAGACACCTCCACAGGCAGAACAGAAGCAACCGGGAAGCCCGGAATTTTTGTAACGGCGAAGCCGTCGCCCAATGGTAAGTATGTGCTCGCTGCGCGGCTCGCAAGGCCGTATTCGTATTTGCTTCCTTACGCCGATTTTCCGACGGAAGTAGAGGTTTGGGACAGAGCGCCAGGCAGGGTGAAGACCATCGCGAGTTTGCCACTGGCAGACAGAGTGCCGATGGACGGTGTGCGGACAGGGCCCAGGGACTATGAATGGCTTCCCGCGGGGCAAGCGTCGCTTGTCTGGGTGGAAGCGATGGACGGCGGCAACCCCAAGGAGAAGGCGCTGTTCCGCGACCGGGTTTTGCGGCTGGATGAGCCGTTCGACCGGGAGCCGGCTGAATTAGCCAAACTCGAGCAACGCTTTGCCGGCATGCAGCCCTTGGCGAAGGGCGGGTTAGCGCTAGTGGAAGATTATGACCGCGACAAACGCTGGCTCAGAACCTTTGCCGTGAATCTGCAAGGCGGCGGGTCACCCGGCAAGCTCTTATTCGCAAGAAACGCACAGGACCGGTATAAAGATCAGGGATCGCCGGTCGTGGAAGTGCAAGCTAACGGACAGACGGCGGTGAAGCAGGCAGGCGACGCGATTTTTCTAGCAGGCGCGGGCGCGAGTTCGGAAGGTGACAGGCCGTTTCTTGACCGCTACAACATTGTGACGGGCAAGAGCGAGAGAATTTTTCAATCGAGCGGAGATTGTTATGAGACACCCGAGGAGATTCTAGACGGCGCAGGCACGACGATCGTTACGCGGCGGGAAACACCCACTGACCCACCCAACTACTATTTGCGCACGGGTGGCCACAGCACCATGATTTCGCACTACGCAGACCCTCTACCACGGTTGCGGGAGGTCAAGAAACAACTTGTGAAGTATCAGAGAGAAGATGGCGTCCAACTTTCGTTTACTTTGTATTTGCCGCCCGGCTACAAAGAGGGCACGCGCTTGCCGGCGTTTGTGTGGGCGTATCCGTTTGAATATAACGATGCGTCAACAGCGGGGCAGGTGAGTGGATCAGTGGAACGGTATACACAGTTGACCGGGCATTTGTTGTTGGTGCTCGGCGGGTATGCCGTTTTGGAGAATGCGGCAATGCCGGTCATTGGCGATCCGGAGACAGTGAACAATACGTACCTGGAACAGATTGTGATGGACGCCAAAGCGGCGATTGCGAAGGCGGCGGCGATGGGAGTCATCGATCCCGAGCGAGTGGCGGTGGGAGGACACAGCTATGGCGCCTTCATGACCGGAAATCTACTGGCGCATTCGAATTTGTTTCGGGCGGGCATTGCGGAAAGCGGCGCTTATAATCGCACGTTAACGCCGTTTGGTTTTCAAACGGAACGGCGGACATTGTGGGAGGTTCCCGATTTGTACATCAAGATGTCACCGTTAATGAGCGCGGACAAAATCAAAGCGCCGCTGCTGCTGATTCACGGCGAAGCGGACGACAATACGGGAACGTTTCCGATCAATTCAGAGCGCTTGTACCAGGCTGTGCGGGGAAACGGCGGAACGGTGAGATTAGTGATGCTTCCCTTCGAAGCGCACGGATACGCGGCGACGGAGACACTGGAACACGTGTTGTGGGAAGAGTTGCGCTGGCTCAACGTGCATTTAGCCCGCCAGTAGCGCTTCGCGCATCACCGTCCGCGGAGCGCTATCTCCAGTCCAAATTTCAAACTGGTGGGCTGCTTGTTCCAGCAGCATTTCGAAGCCGGGAATCACCGTCAGACCTTGTTGTGAGGCGCGTTTCAAGAGCAGCGTTTCGCGCGGGTTGTACACCATATCGAAAACGATGTCCGCGGGAATAGCTTCGTTGAAGAGACATGCATTGGTATTGGGTAGCATGCCGAGAGGGGTGGCGTGAACCAACGCGTCGAAATGATGCTCGACGGCTTCGCGCACGGTCATGGCTTCCCCTTTGACGGCGGCTGCCAGGGCCTGCGCTTTTCTCATGTTGCGGCCGGTAATGGTGATGTTCGCGGAGGCATCACCCAAACTGATGGCCGCTGCGCGCGCGGCCCCGCCATATCCCGCAATCAAAATGGACGAATGTGCCAAACGGAGATGACGGGCGAGCGGCTTGACGACGCCTTCTGTGTCGGTATTCGTGCCGCGCCACTTCCCTGCCTTCCGCCAAACCGTATTCACAGCACCGACGCGTTTGGCCAGGGGCGCGACGATATCGAGATGACGGAGAATGCTCTGTTTGTGCGGGATGGTGACACTAAAACCGCGCACAGGCATGGCCGCTGCGAACTTCATCCAATCGGGCAATTGCAAGGCGGGCACCAGAAACGGAAGATAAACTGCGTCAACACGGCGCGCCCGGAAGGCCCGGTTATGAATAAGCGGCGATTTGGATTGCGCCACAGGGCTTGCAATGACCCCATACAGATGGGTCTGCCTGGTGAGTTTCTCTGAGCGGTAAAGGCCGCGCATCAGCTTGGCGGAAATTTGTCCGGGCGCAGTACCCGCTTCGGTCATGGGCGCGGCGTAGGTGAAGAGGCTGCCCATGGGCGCAACCAGAATGCGAGAAGCGACGCCAATCTCAGACATGGCCAGAGCGATGAGCGGGCGGTCATGATGCTCGCGAGCAAATTCGACAAGACGGAGATTGTCGGTCGGCTTGCGCGCCGTGGTGGCAATTTTGTAGGCATCCGCATCGTGCTTGCGCAAGCGGCTCAGAATGGGTTCCAGTGCGGGGGTCTTCTCGAAATTGTGATAGGAAACGCACACAGGACCGAGTTCGCGGAGTTCGGATAGAGCACGTTTGGCTTCTTCGGCGGATTCAACTTCGAGGTCGACGAAAGTAGCGCCTGCCCGCAAGGCATCTTCGAGGATTTTCACTTGCTGGTCGATGGACCCTTTGAAATGCCCGGACGCGTCACGATGGCGGCAAGTTGCGAGAAGGTACGCATCGGGATAGGTCTTCCGAATTTTGCGAACGACTTCGATGCCCGCGGCTGGATCGGGCAGATAGTCAAGACGGAATTCCATGAAGGTGCTGCCGTCCTTGTATTCGCTTTCGGCGGCGCGTAGCAACTGGCCGGCAGAAGGCAGACCCAGAGCCACGCAAATGCGCGGTAGGGTTCTGGGAAGAGATGGCATTGAAAAAATGAGCGCCAGATGCGCGCGGGGCGACGCTTAGATTAGTATGCTATACCACGTGAGCAAATTGTCAAGCACGTTAAGCGCCAGGGTTGGAGGAATTTTGCAACGTTTCCTGTTTGTGCTGCCGGCGCCACTCAGCATGATGCTTTTCGGACAAGCTGGGAGCAGCGGGTACGATCAGCCATTCCGGCCGCAGTTTCATTTCTCTCCGCGCGAGCACTGGACGAATGACCCGAACGGGCTGGTGTTCTTTGACGGCGAGTATCACTTGTTCTACCAATACAATCCGTTTGGCGATACTTGGGGACACATGAGCTGGGGGCACGCAGTGAGCCGCGACCTGATTCATTGGGAGGAACTGCCCGTGGCGCTCGCCGAAGAGCACGGCGTGATGATTTTTACGGGCAGCGTGGTGGTGGACAAGGCGAACAGCAGTGGGTTCTGCCTGGGCGGTAAGCCCTGTCTGGTAGCTGTGTGGACCGGGTTCACGGCAAAGACGGCCACGAAGCCAGATCTGCAGACGCAGAATATCGCTTACAGCAACGATCATGGGAGGACCTGGACTAAATATCGCGCCAATCCGGTGCTCAATCTAAACTTGACTGACTTTCGCGATCCCAAGGTGTTCTGGTCGGCTCAAGCGAAGCACTGGGTAATGGCGGTTTCGCTGCCCAATGACCACAAGATTCTCATCTATGGATCGGCGGACTTGAAACAGTGGAAACGACTGAGTGAGTTCGGGCCAGCGGGAGCGACGGGAGGTCAGTGGGAGTGCCCAGAGTTGTTTGAAGTGCCGGTGGACCACAAAGGAGAGACACGCTGGGTTCTGAAAGTTGGCCTCAACCCTGGCGCAGTGGGAGGCGGCTCGGGAGAACAGTACTTTATCGGACATTTTGACGGTGAGCGGTTTCAGAATGAGAATCCCGCAGCGGCAACACTCTGGACCGATTATGGGAAAGACTGTTATTGCGCGTTAACGTTCAACAATCTGCCGAAGACCGAAGCACCACTGATGCTGGGCTGGATGAGCAACTGGCAGTATGCGGACAAGGTGCCGACGAGTCCATGGCGCGGCCAGATGACGCTGCCGCGCAAGCTGTCGCTCCGTATGACGACGGACGGGATCAGGCTGTTCCAGCAACCGGTGGACAACTTAGCGGCATTGCGCGGGATGAGGATTCCGCTGTCTGAACAGATGCGCGGGACCGGGCATCAGTTCCAATTCAGCTCGACTGTTTCGATGGGGACGGCGGGGGAGGTGGGATGGAAAGTGCTGGCCAAAGGCGACATCCTTACCAGCATCGGCTATGACAAACAGAGGAGAGTGCTGTTTGTAGACCGGACGCATTCGGGCAATGTGGGGTTCAGCAAAGATTTTCCGGTCAGGACGGCGGCGCCACTTAAGCTCAACGGGAATAGTTTGCAGCTGAGCGTGGTGCTGGACCGCGATTCGGTGGAGGTGTTCGCGGACGATGGGCGCGTCACCATTACGAATTTGGTTTTCGCACCAGCCGACGCCGATAGCTTGGAGTTTTACGCGAGCGGCGGGAAAGCCGCGTTGGTGTCGGGGAGTTTGTGGAAACTGAGGTCACGGTGGGCAAGCGGACACTGAGCACCGAGAACAGATGGCGCAGGCTACAGGTGGAGTATAGAGCGCAAACCCTCGTCTACCAAAGCCTGGAACCGTCGCGGTAGCTTTCCAACACACTCCGTAAAGAATTCACGGTCGACAGCTAGGACCTGCGAGACGTTTATGACCGAGTCGCGAGAGAGGCCCGAGGACCGAGCCGGCAGCAGAACGTTGCCGGGCGCAAGGGCCAAGTGCAAGTTGCTGGTAATCACCGCAACAATCGCAGTTTGAATATTGCTGCGATTGAAAGAATCCGCCTGAACCACGAGCACAGGTCGCCGGAATCCAGGCTCCGAACGTCGCGGCTCGGAAAGCTCAGCCCACCAGATTTCGCCGCGGTTGACTTCCACCATCCAGCTACCAGGAATCTTTTTCGAGTGTCTTCATTTGTGCGCGATGAAACGCGGGGTCAAGCTTCGAAGATTCCCGCGAATAGACTTCGTTCAGGCGCTCCGTAACGGCATTGTCTCGCTTGCGCTCCAGAAACTCCGCAATCGCCGTTGAATACAGATGACTTCGGGAAACGTGAAGTCGTCTGGCAGCGGCCTCGGCCCTGCGGAAAAGCTCGTCGGGAACAGAAACGGCGGTTTTCATACTTCTAGTATAACTCGTGTTATACCAGCATGATCTGTTGGGATGAGCTACGGCCTTGCGGCCGTCGGCGCGCCTGGCGCGGGACCCCCAGCCGCTGACACACCCAGTGACCGCAGCTGCTGAATGGCTTTCCGTGCGTCATCCGTGTGCGGGTAGGTCGAGACCAAGATGCGGAACTCCTGAACCGCCCGATTCCGTTCGTTGGCTTTGAGGAGCGCATACGCCTTCATGAGGTGCGCATCCGCTGTTTTGGGATTTTCAGGGTAACGCTCCAGCACCAGGTCGAAATTGTGGATCGCGCTCGGGTAGTTTGCCCGGTTGTAGTCAATTTCACCTAAATAGTACTGAGCCTTCGCGGCGAACTCGGTGTTGGGGAAATAAGTGAGATACTGCTGGAACTCGTTATAGGCTAGGTCGCTTTTTCCGGTTTGCAGGTCGCGCATGGCTTCGTTGTAGCTTCGATCGGCGCTCATGCCCGCCGGTGGTTGTGGGCCTGTGGTGGGACCGCTGACCGCCGGCGCGGGGAGCTGGGGGACGAGTACCGATTGCGGAGGGGACGACGATGACGGTGTGGTGACGGTAACGCCCGTCGAAGAAGGCGCGGCCGGAGGGCTTTGCATGATCTGCATTTGGTTCTTCAGATCGGTAATCTTTGCGTCCATACGCTCCATGCGAGCGGTAATGTCAGCCAAAGCGTCTTTCAACGAGCGCACGTCTTCGCCCACAGAGTCTACGCGATTACTGAGACCGTTAACGGGCGTCATGGACTTGGCGACACCGCTCGCCACCGAATCCTGCATGCCGGTGAGCAGCTCGGCGTTGCGCCGGGAATCGGCTTGAATAGCGGTCAGCATTCCGTTCATGGTGCTGAGCTTGGTGTTCATGTCATTCTGCATCGCGTTGATTCTGTCTTCCAACTCGCGCTGAAGGGCCAACATATCTTTGTTTACGGCAAAACAAAAACCAGAGCACGTCAACAATAAAACGGCGAGGCGCACTAATTTCATATGGATTTACTCCTCAATAGAAGGGGACGGTTTCGAGCCGTCCCCGTTACGCATCTGTCTTCAGTGTAAGTGAACTTTAATTTCCCGGCGCGTCAGAGTTTACTGGGCAGCGGAAAAATGAGCCCGGCGGTTGCGGGCGTAACATTCCTCCATGGCCTCGGTGCAGAGGGGGCGCTCTTTGCCGAAGCTGACGGTTTTGAGTTTGTCGCCCGGAACGCCGAGCGAAATGAGCGCATCCTTGGTAGCGGCGGCGCGGCGGTCGCCCAAGGCCAGGTTGTATTCGGCGGAACCACGCTCGTCGCAGTGGCCCTCGATAGTCACGATGAAATTGGCATCCATCTGGAAAATGGTCTTGAGGGCGCTGGCGTCGCCCTGCAGAATAGCTTGATCTTCGCCGCGAATGTCGCTCTTGTCGTATTCGAAATGGATATCCTGCACCTGTTTAGCCAAGATGTCCTGAATCGTCGGCTGAGGAGCGTTCTGAGCGGGGGCCGGAGGTGGAGGAGAGCTCACCGTGATGGTAGCGTCGGCTGTACTCGTACCCCCCGCTCCAGTGGCCGTAAGATGGTAGGTAGTGGTGGCGTTCGGGTAAACCCCGCGGCGGCCATTTGGGCTAACTTCACCAATGCCGTTATCAATAGTGACGCTGGTGGCATCCGTGACGGACCAGCGGAGGGACGAAGGCTGGCCGACGGTGACGGTTGTTGGTTCGGCGCTAAAGTAGGCGATGGTGGGTTTTGCCGCGGGAGCGTTTTCCGGTAGCGGCGCGGGTGCCGCAGGTGGCGGCGGCGGAATTTTCTTCTTACAACCTGCCGACAGTCCTAGAACCAGCACTGCCAGAAGCGCAAGCGTTACTTTTTGTTTAGTCATGATTTGAATAAATCCCTCCTGAATCCTTAATTTCAGTATCTTAGAATCACTTCTCGGCGTTAACCCAAACCGGTTTTTCGTTGCTGCCGGTTTGCGTGAGTGCATGTTTGCCGGTTCCATCGGCGTTCATCACCCAGATTTGCGATTGGCGGCCGCGTTTAGAAGCATACACGATGTGGGCGCCGTCGGGAGCCCAGCATGGGTTTTCATTACGGCCTTCGTTGGCCGTGAGCTGGACGGTCTCTTTGCTGACCACGTCCATGACGAAGATGTTGTAATTGCCGGGCTCAAAGCCTTTAGTCCAGGCGAACGCAATATGGGAGCCATCGGGGCTCCAGGACGGGTTGGTAGCTTCGCCGGTGCCGGCGGACAGCCGCTGCACGTCCGTGCCTTCGATATTCATCTTATAAACCTGGGGCAGGCCGGAGCGGCCCGAAACATCAACCAGATCTGTACCGGTTTTGGGATTGATCTTCGCTTCGACTTCAATCACACCTGAATTCGTGACCCGGCGGAAGTCGGTGCCGTCTGCATTGGCCATATAGAGTTGGGCAGCGCCACCGGCAGCGGTGGACGAGAAAACCACTTTTTTGGAATCGGGCGTGAACGAGACGAAGGCGTTCATGGAGGCGCGCTGATTGTAGAACGGCAACTTGCGGCCGGTATCTAGCGAAAACAGCTGGACGGCGGGGTAACCGGTGGCATAGGTGGTGAAAGCAACGATATGCCCATCGGGCGAAACAGACGGGAATGTCGAAATGGAATTGTATTTAGTGATCTGGTGTTGATCTGTACCGTCCCAATTCATCACCCAGATTTCTTTCGAGCCGGTGCGATCGGAGACAAAGACGATGCGGGAGCCGATGAGGCTCTGGCCGCCGAATTGAGCAAGGATATCGGCCGCATAGTGATGCGCCGCGTCAACGGCGCCCGCTTGATCGAGCGAGCCTGTGTAGATTTTGGCGAATGCTTGTGCCTGTTGGAGGTCTGTAATAGCGGACGAAGTGGTGTAAAGGTAACCGAAGACGACAAAAAGACCACGGTCTTCCGCGCCATAGCCCATGCCCAAATAGTTGGCTTTGGCAGGCGGCGCAGCCCAATCCGCTAAGCGGTACCCAGGAGTCGGCGCGGGTTTGGCGTTGACAGCTGCTTCACCGGCCGCCAGATCGCCAGGCACTTGCGGAATGCGCAGAGGATAAAGCGTTTTCGGAACGAATCTAATTTGCGGCGAACTCTGCAAGTCGCTTTGCACCGTGCTATTGAAGACGGTCATAAGCGCGGGAGCGGCGGTTCCCGTGGCGCGAAAATCGGGAACAGCGACAAACGGTTTCTCGCCGCCTTTCTCAACAACGCCGGAAACCTGCTGCTGGCGCCCGTAGGCAAGCCCGAGCGCCAGAAAGAAAGAGAGAGAAAGAGTAAGTGTGCGCATCAGTGTAAGTTAAAAGTGAATTCTGCCAGGATATCGTTCCCCGTAAGTTGCGGAGGAAAAGGTGTTAAAGGATTGGAATCGTAGACAGCCCGCCTGGCTGAATTATCGATATCCGGATTGCCGCTGGACTGAACAACTTTCGGCTCGCCGATCACCTGGCCGTTCAGGATATGGAAATCCACCACGACCGGAGCGGATTGCGAACGAGCGTTCAACCCGTTAGTTTGCCAGTTCTTTGAAAGCCGCTCACGAATGAGCTGCGCATAAAACCCATACCGGCTGCCCAACAGTGAATTGGGGCCGATGCCCACTTGTCCGGAACCAGGCTGTGCGGCGTACATGGGATTCGAAACAGCCTGTGGGGTTTGACTATACACTTGATTCGGCGGCGCGGGCGCTGTGTATTTTTGCTGCGGGCGAGGCTGTTCCTTTTGCGGCTTTATTTTGTCCGGAATCTGGAAGGCGTCTTTGGGCGGCTCCGGACGCTTCTTTTCCGCTTCTTTTTCGGCAGGCGCGGTGGGCGCCAGCGATTCGGTATCGTGCGCCACTGGATTCGGCGGCGCTTGCTTCTGCGGAATGGGGATGCTGCGCGTTGGCGACACGGCGTAAGCAAGGCCGCCGGAAGGATTAGGTTCGCCAAGCGAGTCAGGCTTCTGCTTCAACCAGAACCAACTCATAAAGAACACCGCGATCACGCAGCCGTGCACGATGAGCGAACCGATAAACGGCAGTGTGAGCGGATCGCGTTCATCGAGTATGTCCATCGGCTGCCGCATAAGACTTTAGTGGCTCTCGTTCGCGGAATCCATCGGCGCCGTCACCATTTTGACTTCGTATTTGGCGTCACCTAATTCAGCAACGATTTGGGCAATCGGATCCCAAGGGGTTTGCTTATCGGCGCGGACGTAAACCGAGGTGGCGCGCGGAAAACGCGCACGGATTCCATCGGCCAGTTGGTGAATGTTGATGGGCTTGCCGTTTAGAGACGACTCGGCGTTCTTGGTGATGCTTACCACCGGCAGGTCTTGCGTAGAGTTCTGCACCCGGCGCACGGCGGGGACTTTAATATCGAGACCAAAGTCCATGACATTGGCCGTAATCATGAAGATGATGAGCAAAACGAGCACAACATCGACGAGCGGAACGATATTGATATCCGACATCACCGGACTACCGCCAAAACGCCGTCCGCGACGCCCGCCCCCATTGCCATTGGTCGAAAAGGCCATAGTTAGCCGCCGAAATCGCGCTCCGCAAAGTTCTGAAACTCGATAGCGAAGTCTTCCATGCGTGTGCCGAGTTCTTTAATGCGGCTGGTGAACAGGTTGTAGAAGATAAAGGCTGGAATAGCAGCAGCCAAACCAATGGCCGTTGTGTAAAGCGCTTCGGCAATACCGGGGCCAACGGCGCGAAGACTGGCGCTGCCGGCGGTGCTCAGACTTTCGAACGCGTCGATGATTCCCCAAACGGTTCCGAGCAGCCCAATAAACGGTGAAACAGAGGCGACAGTAGCCAACCACGGCATGTTCATTTCAAGCTTAGTGACTTCCTCGCTGATGCCGAGTTGCAAACTGCGTTCCACAGCGGATTTGTTCACAAGAGCGCCGCGCTGCGAAACTTGGCGTTCGATTTCGCGGTAGCCGAATTCGAAAATAGCCACCAGCGGCGCCGAGCTGAATTGTTCGGCCACCGCCGCGATCGTCTGCAAGTTTTTCGCTTTACGAAAGGCAGTCAAAAATTTCTTGTTGCGGCTGCGCGCACGGCTGAACACACCGCTTTTGGACAATACGATGGTCCAGGAAAACAGCGAGAAAAAAATCAAAATTCCGATGATCGCGAGCGGCACAGGCCGCAGATTTTTAATAATGTCCCACAGAGCAATCTCTGCGAGAAACAAAGAAAAGGGCAATATCCGGGTCCTTTCGTTTCCTCGCTTTCATTATAGGGACCGGGGAAACGTAATCACCTGCTTTACAGTTGGATGTACGTAGCGGCGAGCCGTTACATCTGGCATAATTCGGTCAAACATGCTGCTGGAACTAATAGTTGAGAACTATGCGGTGGTGGAACAGGCGCGCATGCGTTTTCACGAAGGCTTGAATATTCTGACCGGAGAAACAGGTAGCGGCAAGTCCATTGTGGTGGATTCACTGGGGTTGCTGCTAGGGGCGCGGGCCTCGGCGGAGATGGTGCGCAGCGGACAGGCGCGCGCACGGGTCTCGGGCATTTTTTCCATGAGTAGAAAGGCGGACGTGGCCGGCGTTCTGAGCGAGTGCGGAATTGAGTTAGATGGTGAAGAAGATTTAATTGTCGAGCGCGAAGTTGCGTCCAACGGAAAGTCGCGCGCCTTTGTGGCGAACAAGCCGGTGACCACCGCTTTCTTGAAACAGCTTGCACCGGTGTTGGGAGATATTCATGGCCAGAATGAGCAGCAGCTTTTGTTTACCGCTGTGGCGCAGAGGCAACTGCTGGATGAATATGCCAAAGCGGAAACGTTGCGCGGCAAAGTGGCGGAGGCCTTCGGCTTGTGGCGCGATTTGGGAGTGAAGCTCGAAGAATTGAACAAGAACGAGCAGGAAAAACTACGGCTGCTCGATTTGTGGAGTTTTCAGCGCAAAGAAATCGATACGGTGCAACCGCGTTTGGGTGAGGATGCTGAGCTTGAGAGCGAGCGAAAAATTCTGCAGAACGTGACAAAACTGCAAGAAAATGCGGCCGGGGCGTTTGCATCGCTGTATGATTCGCCGGACAGCGCGACCACTCAGCTAAAGACGGCGTTGAAGCGGCTGGACGAATTGGTGCGCATTGACGGAAGCTTGGCCGAGACGGCTGCCGGTTTGAAGCAAGCCGCAGTGCAGGTGGACGAAGCGGCGTACGTTTTGCGCGATTATCTGAGCAAACTCGAAGGCGATCCGGCGCGGTTGGACGTTGTCGAGAGCCGTCTGGAAGCGTTGGATAAGTTGAAACGCAAGTACGGCAAGACGATTGAAGAGGTATTGGCATTTCACGCGGATGTAGCGAAGCGTGTGGACGAGGTAGAGAACGCCGGTGCTCATCGCGTTGAACTGGAAAAGCAGCGCGCGGCGGCCGCAAGACAATATGAAGGCCTGGCGAACGAGCTGAGTGATAAGCGCACGGCGGCCGCCGGAACTTTGAGCAAGCAAGTGGAAAGCGAACTCAAGAGCCTGATGATGAGCGGCACGCAGTTCCAGATCACGGTGACAAAAGGGCAATGGACGGTGTCGGGTGTGGACGATATTGCGTTTCTGGTATCTCCCAACAAGGGCGAGGAATTGAAACCGTTCGAAAAAATTGCTTCGGGCGGTGAGCTTTCGCGCATCGCGCTGGCCTTGAAAACCGCAGCGGGCGATTCAGGCAAGCGGCAAGGCATTTCGATGCTGGTGTTCGATGAAGTGGATGCCGGCGTAGGCGGCGCGGCGGCCGCGGCGGTAGGAAAACGTTTGAAACTTCTGTCGAAGGCGAACCAAGTGATTTGCGTAACGCACTTGGCACAGATTGCGGGATTCGCGGACCATCATTTTTCGGTGGCGAAACATGAGAAGAACGGGCGCGTTTCGACGGAGATTGAGGAACTGAGTCACGCCGAGAGAGCGCGCGAAATTGGGCGCATGTTATCGGGTGAAAATATTACTCCGGAAGCGCTGAAGCAGGCCGAGCAATTGATGAGGGCGGGAGCGAACGGGTAATTACAGGGTGATCGCGCCGCGGGGTTTACGGAACGAACACAAACCGCGCGGGAGTTGATGCCGCGCCGTTGCGTCGTTGGGTTGGAGGTGGACGGGTTTGTGCCCATCTTCGACGGAATATAACCTAGGTCGCTGACGCTCCCTGCTCGGTTTCGATATTGTCGCGGTTTCAGATTTGTCGCCAATTCGAGAGGCGGCCAGGCGGCGGCCCACGCGACATTTTCCTGGCCACTTCAGGCGAAGAAAGGGTGTTTTTTCGAAACGAACCCAATCCTCGCAACAGCGGAACCGGCTAGCTTGGTTGTGATTCAGATTGTCAAAAAACCTCGTCATCGCGCACCCGTTGGCGTAGACGACGGCAGCGATTCGGCAACTGTTTTCATGGGAATAAACAAACGATTGACAGTTTCCGGAAAAGAAAGAAATCCGAACTCGGAATAGAACTGCCGCGCTTTCTCGTCTTTGGCGTCCACAATTACCGCTACCGAAGCAATCGTCTCACTTGCCTCCAGCGCAACGTGTAAAGCATCCGCAAGCAATATTTTTCCGAGACCTTTTGCCTTAAACGACTGATCGCGGGCCAATCGTCCTATGAGTGTCGCGGGAAAAGCGGTGTAACGAGGCAGCTTGAGTTTCTTGACTAACTCAGGCGAGAGGTCATCGCTTCGAATGTTGTCGGCTGACAGAGTGTAAAAGCCGGCGATGCGGCCATCCTCCGACAGCAGGACATAAGGAGCCGCCACACGTTTGCGTGCATCTTGTCCCGCCTGTTGTTGCAGGTAGCGATCAAGCGAGTCAACACCGCATGAAAAGGTGGTTCGCAGACTATCATGCCGTGGCCCAAGAATTTCCCTGCGAAAGATTAGGTTGGAAATGGCTTCAGCTCACAACGACTTCTGCGTGCCGCGCCATAGCTTTGCGCAGCTTAGCGTTAGGGGCAGGCGGATTCAGCAGCGCTTCTACAAAGGCTGTTCTGTCGCGCAGCGTCAGCTCCACAAATTCGTTTTCATGAATGGTACGTTTGGCAGCCTCGACAACGGTATGGACGACGAAATCGGTCAGGGTGCGCCCCTGAAGCTCCGCGGCTTTTTGGCAGAGAGCTTTGACGTCGTGACTGACGCGCACTTCTAAACGGCCTTCCCGTTTGGTGTGTTCGGTATTAGGCATTCGGCGGCTTCTTTTGGGAGAGATGAATCCCTATTACGAGTGTACGGCAGATGTTAGTACATTACAACTGCGGAGCGGTGTTCGGCTCGTATCTCGATTGCGTCCGGTTTTCGTTAGCCATGTGTTAGGCAGAGACAAGACAGGCGGCGGGCCGCTTTGAAAAAAGGAACCCAACAGCGAGAGCTAACCACCTGATTTCGAAGAGGAACGCCACTAGCTTTCGAGGCTGGCGCGGATTTACGCAACGAACCCAAAACTCGATCTGGCGGAGCGCTTGAAAAAACAGACCCAAGGCCGGGGTCGACCACCTGCTTTCGGGCTTAATGGTGTCTGACCCC
>PMSX01000193.1 GCA_003167495.1 Bryobacterales bacterium
CAAACAAGATCGCTGCGCGAAAACGCGCCCGCCACGATGTTAGTTGCGTATTCCGTCCCCCGATTGTGAAAGCCTATCGCGTCCGGCTCCACAGTGCTGAACGAAGAAGGTTCGCCGGAATGCCAATCGATCTGAATCTCGACGCCCCCAATGTTTCGCAGATACTCTTCGCGCCAGGCAAGGTAGCAACCCAAAAAGAGAAAGAACGCCGCGAGGGCCGCCGTCACCCCCACGGCCCACCGAACGTCCAGCCTTAGAATCGCGAGAACAACGCCTGCGATTGTGAAAACAGCACAACTCATCAATGTCCACCAGTGGGCAAGAACTGCCTTTGAGAAAGGCCACAACTCTCGCATCTAAACGCCCTCTCCGAGCGCGTCAAAAGCGTGTTAGCCTGAGTTCGTACACAATCAGGCGATGCGCTTCAACGCGTCGCGTAAATTTGGATGGGCGGCTTTTGCACAGCCGCCTTTTCCTATTTCCAGACTCGCATTTGGAGCAGACACACTACGAGTGTGCTGTTTTGAGTGACCGCTTTCATTGACGAGATCTCCGCGTCGGGAGATTTGGATGGTGATGAGAACCTAGTAACTGAACCGCGCAATGCGGCGAGCCGGGAGGCGCGAAGCCAGGCGAGAGTGGACAACTCCAACCGGCGAATCGCGCTTCTTGGCAACACCATTCGGTCACAGCACGCCCGCCAGCGGATCGCGCCGGAAACCGCCGGCCGAACGGACGTATTTAGCAATCGTTTCGAGGCGCTTGTGCCCAGTCCGCTCCTGGATCGCGATGACGTCCGCGCCGTTTTCGGCGGCTGCGGTGATCATTCCCGAGCGTAGTGAGTGACCGCCCCAATTGCCCTGTTTGATCCCCGCGCGCTTCAGCGCTTTCTGCACCACGGCGCACACGACCTTCGCCCTGAGCTGGCCTTCCCGCAATGTCATATGCCGCCCGCCGGAGAACGGCCAAAACAGCGCGCCGGGCCTGGTACCGCGAATTTTGATCCACGCTTCCAGCGCGGCGACCGGGCAAAGCGGGCTCTCTGGTATGCGCGGAATACGCACCTCCCGGCCTTTCCCTTCCTGATCGGTTTTCGACCGGCGCAGCCGGAAGAGAGCGTGATCGCTGAAAAATCGGAGTTCGTGGAAATGCAAGCCAACCAATTCCGACCCACGCCACCCAGTCGTAAAACCCACCAGCAAGATGGCGCGGTCGCGAACGCCCACTCCGTTATCGGGCAAACCCGCCACGGCGCGGCGCAGATGATCGGGCGTGAGCGCATCTTTGCCGCCCGGGTCCTGGTCGATCTTGCGCGCGATGGCTGCCAGCGCTCCTCGCACCCGGTCGTCCACGGGGTCCGGCAGTCCTTCGGCGCGGTGACGGCTCTTGATCGCCGCGACGATATGACGCACGCGAGTGAGCTTGTAACGCCGCGGCTTGCGTTTGACGCACGCCCAGACGACAAACCGGCTCAACGTCTCGGGAGAAGCCGGCAACGCCTCTTGGGCGTTTTCGCGACACCAGGCGGCAAAGGCTTTCCACGAGAACGAGTAGGCTCTCACCGTGTTCGCAGCCTGCGAAAAAACCATGATTTCCTCCAGCGCTTCGTCAAGCTCGGACAGATCCGGTCCCAGATCGAAGAGGGTGAATTGCGCCTTTTCATCGACGCGAATAGTACTCGGGAGAGTGGACATCCCACGATTTTAAGGGAGACAATAATTCTTGTCATCTCCGATGAGTACCGTTTTTCAGCAGAACGAAAGGGGGTGTCGGTTCTAAACCTCAGCCTCTCGCCAAGGAAGGGGTCAAGTCCACAAACTCCGATTGTCGCACCGCAAAGGTGGTCGAGGCAGAAAGATCTTCGCCGGTTGCTAAAATTCGGTGGATGCCCGGTCGCAACGTTTACACGGTTTTAACAGAAACTGCCGCTCGCTGTGGAGACGCTGCTGCCATGCATCAGCCGACGGGCCAGAAAGGGGAGCCGGCATACCGCCGCTATTCCTGGAATGAATGGTTGAAGATTTCAACCGAGCTCGGCTTGGGGCTGCGCGCGCTGGGTTTGATGAAAGGCGATATTGTTTGCATTCTTTCTGAAACCCGAGCCGAATTCTATCTGGCGGATTTGGGCATTATGGCCGCGGGCGGAGTGGCGGCAGCGCTCTACACCGCCTATCCGATGGCCGACCTCGTGCGCAATGTCAAGGCTTCCAGCCCGCGCTTTCTGTTTGTTGAAAACGCCAAGACCTTGGCGAACCTTTCGAAAGCGGCTGAAGCCCAGGGCGTCCAACTGCCGGAACACGTAATCCTGATGACGGGCAGCGAACCCGGTTTCTTATCGCTTGAATCAGTTGCGGAAATGGGCCGTGCCTTGCTCGCGCGCGAGCCTGACGCCATGGCTCGAATCCAAGAAGAGATCTCGCCGCAAGACGGCGCGATTCTATACCTGACCTCGGGCGCTACCGGCGAGCCGAAAATGGGCCTCACCAGCCACGCGGCTGTACTTTCGAACATCGATTTGGGGCCCGCTGTATTGCCCATTGGGCCGGAAGACTCGACGATTGTGTTCCTGCCGTCGGCGCACATTACGCAGCGAATTGTGTTGGAATTGTTGCCCATGCGGATGGGCACTCCCGTGTATTTTTCGGAAAGCTTGTCTCGTTTGCCCGCAGAACTCAAGGCGGTCCGGCCAACCTTCTTTCTCTCGCCGCCACGCGTTTGGGAGAGAATGTACGCCAGCATTCTAAGCGAAGTGAAGAAGCGCCCGCTTATCGCGCGCAAGCTGTTTCATGGCGCATTGGGACTTGGTGCGGAAGCTTCGCGCCACCAGCGGGAAGGAATCCAATCGCCCGGCTGGATGAAACAGGGGTTGAAGCTCGCGAACAAAGTGGTCTTTCAAAAAGTGCGCGAGCGTTTGGGCGGACGGTTGCGCATCGCGGCATCGGGCGGCGCGCCGTTGGGCAGAGATTTGGCTGAATTTTACGCGGCGATTGGCATACCGCTAGTCGAAGGCTACGGTTTGACGGAAGCGGGCATTGTGACCTTCAATCCGCTCGACCGCCCCAAGCCGGGTAGTATTGGCAAAACTCTGCCGACTGTGGAAGCTCGTCTAGCGGAGGATGGCGAGTTACAGCTTCGCACGCCAGGACTGTTTCTTGGCTACTATCACGACGACGCAGCCACGCGTTCTGTGATGGATGAAGACGGTTGGTTTTCCACCGGGGACATTGCTGAAACCGATGCCGACGGCTATTGGTACATCACGGGGCGCAAGAAGGAACTGATTGTTTCGTCAAACGGCAAGAAGATCTTTCCCTCGCGGATCGAAAATTTGTTCAAGATGGAGCCGATCGTCAGTCAGGTGGTGCTGGTTGGTGATAAAAAGCCTTATGTGACGGCTCTGTTGACGGTCAACCTGGCAAATTTGAAAGACCTGAAGAGCGATGCGCCGCCCGCGGAGTTAGCCAAAACGGAGCCGGTAAGCAAAGCGGTAAAAGAGGCCGTGGCGCGTGTGAATAAGCATTTAGCCGATTTTGAGAGGATACGGCGATTTAAAGTACTCGAGCGCGATTTTTCAATTGAGAACGGGGAACTGACACCGACAATGAAGATTCGGCGCGCTCGAGTTTTGGAGCTTCATAAGGATCTAGTAAGCGAACTTTACTTAGGGCGAGAAGAGAGCGAGTAAAACCGACCTCGGCGAAGACGTCTATCTTTTCTGCTTGCGGCTCCATAGCTGGCGGCGCTTGGCTGTGTGAGTCCTGGTTGACTTGGTGATCGTCCAAATCACTCAGGATCTTCGAGACGCGTGTATGCGATTCTCCCAAGCCCACCAGCGAAAGTGCGCAAATCGACATGAAAACCAAAATACCAACCGCGATAATCATAGTTTGCTCCTAACCAACTCCGTTTTGGACTTACGCTCCGAATGACACCAAACGCAACCTTACACCGCCCCATTGAAGTGATTCCTATATTTCAGGAAAGAGTATGGGGTCGCCAGAATCTGGCACCGTTCTTTACGGATCTTGCCTTAAAGAACCGTATCGGCGAGGTCTGGTTCAGTTTTAAGGACAACCGGATTAAATCTGGTGAGTCGCTAGGGGATCTGATCGCAACGTACCCAAAGATTCTTGGTAATGCGTTTGATCCCGCGCACCCTAATCAATGCCCGCTGTTGGCTAAGCTGTTGTTCACAACCGAGAGACTGTCGGTGCAAGTGCATCCGCGCGACGATTACGCACATAAGCATCATGAGAGCCTGGGCAAAACGGAGGCTTGGTATATCGTCGCGGCCGAACCCAAGGCTGAAGTAGCGGTTGGGTTCAAGCAGCCAATTACGGCACAGCGCATGGAAGAAGCCGCCCGCTCAGGCGAGATTGAATCTTTGCTCGATTGGCGTCCCGTCCGAGCCGGGGACACAATCTTTGTACCTGCTGGAACCGTTCACGCCATTGGCGCGGGTGTGACGGTTTGCGAGATCCAGCAGAATTCCGACATAACCTACCGTCTGTACGATTACGGACGCCCGCGCGAACTGCATCTCGAACATGGGGTGAACGTTTCCGATCTTGGGCCCTATCACTTTAGCGTGCAGCCGTTGCCGCTTGGGCCGGGGCGCGAAGAGTTGGTGGTGTGTGAATATTTCCGGATAGAGAAAATCGCGGTGGCTGAATCGATGGATATTCGCGGCGGCGCGCCTTATTACATGCTGTTGATATGCCTAAAGGGGAACGGGCAAATCGCAGGCGAAAGTTTTAAGGCCGGAACGGCCTGGCTCGTTCCGGCGTTTGCAAATAAGTTCAGTATTGACGGTAAAGATTCGGAATGGATTTTATCCTACACCGCTGAGGGGCCTGCGACTCTCTAATTGTCTAATTGCGGCGTCCGCCGCCAAGGACACGGAGCAAGATATTCAGCGTTGCAACGAAGATATTGAACATGCCCGCGAACAGGCTAAGCGCGCCTGGAATGGCGCTGTCGGACGCCGAAGAATGAAGCACGTTGCTGGTGGAGTAAACCAGAGAGCAAACGCCCAGCGCTCCAATGCCAAGGCTGACGACGATACCCAATATGCCGATGTGCATGAAGCTGTTGAGGATCATGATGGCGATGGTGGAAAGAAATAAACCCGCCAAAAGGCCACGCGGGGCTGAGAAAGTGCGTCCCGACATCATGACGTAGCCCGTTACACCCAGGAACACACAAGCCGCAACGGCAAGCGCGACGAGGATCAATTTCGGATCGACCATGCTGGCGACCCACAGCAGAGGTGAGAGCGCGATACCCGAAACGAAGCCATCGGCCACGAGCGCCGTTACACCTAAAACCGGATTGTTCCGCGCGGCGATAGCAATATAGGGAACAACATTCAAAAGCAGCATGGCCACAATCCAACCTAAGCCGGTGGAGAAGAAATGGACCAGAGTTTCCGAAGTGGCACCCACATACCCGCCGGCTATCGCGCAAAAAATGGCGACACCGAAGAGAATATAGGTCTGTTTAATGACCGCTGCCTGCTGGGCGGTGAGTTCAATGCTTCCGGTCAGCTTTTGCAGGGCCGAAGGTTGTTGCTGATATTCGTTCATTTATGTTCTGCCTACTTATAGGATATGACGTTCGGCGCTGGGTGTAACGTACGGAAAGCATTACGGCGTCGCGTCTCAGGCGAACAAAGATTCAAGCCTCGCGCAAAGCAACGATGGGGTCGACCCGCATAGCACGGCGCGCGGGAATATAGCAGGCCGCCAGCGCCACAATGACGAGGACAACAGTGAGGCTGATAAAGGTGAGAGGATCGCTGGGCGAGACGCCGTAGAGCAGTCCCGCCATCAGGTGCGACACAATCAGTGCGCCGACAAGCCCTACCGCGGCGCCAGCAAGAGCGAGTGCGAGCCCCTGGCTCAGAACCATGTGTAGAATGGTCTTCCTCTGCGCGCCCAGTGCGATGCGAATCCCGATGTCGCGTGTGCGTCCGCTGACGATGTACGAAATTGTTCCATAAACGCCGATGCCCGCGAGCAACAACGCCGTGAGGGCGAAGAGCAGAACCATTTCCATGGAGAAGCGACGTTGCTCGAGAGAGCCGGATACAACATCCGGGAGTCTTTTCGCACCGAAGACGGGCAGCTCGTTGTTGAGGGATTGAACCATAGCGCGCAGCTGCTGCGGAAGCTTGGCGGGATCGAGGCGCCCGCGCAGGAAGATGGCCAGATCCTTATCGGTTCTCTGCCAGGAGCTTAGGTAGATTTGTGGAATGTCCGCATTTTCGAGAGACTCGGTGCGGGCATTGGTGACAACGCCGACCACCGTAGTCCATGCGTCGGAAGCGCGGCCCAGTTTCATACGCTTGCCAAGGGGATCTTCGTCGGGCCACCATGTCCGCGCAAATGCCTCGTTGACAAGCGCAACCGTGGGTGCATTCTCGACATCCGTTTCGGTGAATAGACGGCCGCGGAGCAGAGGGATTCCCAGCAGGTGAAAATACTCCGGCGTCACGCTCGATCCCTGGACCTGATGGGGCAGGGTGCTGCGCGTGGTGCTTCCCTCAACGACGAGTGGGAATAGATTGTTATCGTGATTCAGAGGAATCGATCCCAAACTACCGACGGCGATTTCTTTCACTCCCGGAAGGGATTGGCCGCGGCGCAGTATTTCGCGAACGAATTGCGCCTGTTGGGAAGGCTTTCCATAGATATCCGTGCTTGGATCGTTGGGCGCAGGGAGCCATAATTTCACGGCAATGACATTCTCAGGATCGAAGCCAAGACGCACTTCGAACAGATCCCAGAAACTGTGCAACAGAAGGCCCGCTGTAATCAGAAGCACGAGCGAAAGCGCAAACTCGGTAACCACCAGAGTACTGAGCGTCCACGTCTGGCTTTTTGATCCTTTCGAGCCGCGGCCTTCCTGCCGCAACACGTGGATGGGATCTTGCCGGGAGGCCTGCAAGGCCGGAGCGAGGCCGAAGAAGACTCCAGCCAGGACAGAGACGCCGAGCGCGAAGAGCAAGACGGTCCAGTTAATCGAAATGTCGTTGAGCCGTGGCAGGGCTGCGGGAATCATTTGCAGCAGGAGTTTCCGGGTGAAAAAGAGAATCGCCAAACCAGCGATTCCACCGAGCAGCGAAAGGAGCAGGCTCTCGGTGAGCAGTTGGCGGATGAGCCGCAATCTGGGCGCTCCCAACGCCTGGCGAATCGCCATTTCTCGACCTCTCGCAGTAGAGCGCGCCAGCAGAAGATTCGCGACGTTGACGCAGGCGATGAGCAGAACCATGACCACTGCGCCCATCATCAGCAGCAGCGGTTGTCGCACGTTGCCGATCACCGTCTCGCCCAGCGGAAGAAGAAGGACGGTCCACGCGCTTTCGGGTGGATAATCCGCGGGAAACTGTCTTCGCAAAGAGGCAACCAGTACGTCGAGCCGGCTCTGTGCGGCCGCCACTGTGAGTCCGGGTTTGAGGCGTGCGATGGCTGTTCGCAACCTGCGTGCATCGCGGGTCGGCGGCGGCGAGGGCAGACTGGAAAAACCATTTGCCGCCCATATTTCGGTGTTTCTGATGTCCGTCGTGCGGCCCTGATCGTGAAAATCAGGCGGCATGACGCCGACGACATGGTAGGGGTCATTGTCGAGCCGCAAGGTTTTGCCGAGAATATGCGGGTCGGCGCCGAAGTCCCTCTTCCAGAGTCCGTCGCTGATGACCACTTCAAGGTTAAAGCCAGGTGTGGGATCGTTAGGGTCGAACACGCGGCCTAGCTCGGGTTTCACGTCGAGCAACGCAAAATAATTCGCCGCAACGGACTTAAACTGGATGCGAGTTGGTTGAGACGAGCCGGTGACATTGACCGACCCGCTTCGCTCCGGCGCGACGTATTGGAAAATCCCAGAACGCTCCAAGTCCTTCCACTCGGGCACGGACAAGAAAACGTCGCGCGCGGCAATGCCGGGAAAATCGTTCTCAATGCGGACAAGTTGTTCGGGCTGGGGGTAGGGCAAGGGATGCAGAAGTGTGGCATCGACAACGCTATAAATGGCAGTGGTGGCGCCAATGCCCGAGGCGATGGTGAGGATCACAACGGCCGCGAAACCGGGAGAAGCCGCAAGCTGGCGAAGCGCGTAGCGCAGATCTTGCAATAGAGTCAAGATCGACGGCAGGCTTACTTCGCTGTGGTATTCCTCACGGATTGCTTCGACCGCGCCGAACTTGAGCACGGCTTGGCGGCGCGCTTCGGCAGCAGACATCCCGGCGCGGAGATTGTCTGCTGTTTGCTGCGCGAGATGTTCCTCCATCTCTTCGCGCAAACGCTGATCAGCGCGGCTGCGGGCTGCGATGTTCGAGAGGCGTGCGAAAAAGCGCTGCAGGGACTTCATGACAGATCCTCGCCTTTGACACTGAAGAATCGCCCGATGATGGCGGCCATTTGCTCCCAGTCGCGGGTTTCGGTCTGCAATTGTTTGTGGCCGGCCCTGGTGAGGCGGTAGAAGCGCGCGCGGCGGTTGTTCTCCGAGGTGCCCCAGTCGGAGGCGATCGCGCCTTCATGCTCCAGTTTGAGTAGAAGGGGATACAAGGTGCCCTGGTTGACGGCAAGAAGGTCGCCGCTGATCTGCTCGATGCGGCGTGCAATGCCATAGCCGTGGAGGGGCCCGAGCAGATCAAGCGTTTTGAGGACCATCAGGGCTAGGGTTCCTTGCAGGACGTCGGGTTTTTCGGGCATTGGGAAAGCACCTCTTGGTTTCCAACATCAATATGCCATAATACCTTTTGGAAAGCAACAGGAATGTGACGGGCGACATGGAAAACGGGGGAGTTCCGCCGCGCTTAGAATTCTAGTCCCGTTTTCCTTGAACATCGATGCGGCGAAGGACGGTGATCGGGATAGAACCGTCCGGGCGGGCGGGAACTTTCCAGCTGAGAGTGTCGCCCTTCAGTTCATAGGCGCGCACTTGAGTGGTTTCGTCATTGTTCGGAAAGGTTGCGCGATCAATCTTCATGGTGACTTTACTGGATGCAGAGTCGATGCTATACGTGCCGAACGAGCAGCTGGCGCTTAGGGACGCATCTTTGTACTCCTCGAGTGTGCCCTTGGCCCGGTCATTGCTGGCGAACTTCACGCGCACATCCCGGAAGACTTCAACCGTGAAGTAGCCGTCGGCAGTAAAGATAGCCAAGCCGTGCGGCTGAGTTCCATAATCGGGTACGCGGGTCCCGTCTGGGAGGATCTTGTCCGCAGCGATGAGCTTCCATGTGCCGACAAACGGGTTCGCGGCCGGCGCTTGGGCATGCACGAAGGAAATAGCGAATACCAGGGGAGCAGCGAGCGAAAGGGTGCGAGCGATCATAATTGCACCGTACCATCTGCATGAACGCTGCACAATTTGATTGTTCTTACCGAAGGATTAAGTGGCGCTTATGCTTTCCGCAATCCGTGGGAGCGTTGCGGGTGCGTGAGTTCAGCCAGAGCGCCTCGTGTGGCCGCGCCGAGCAAAGAATGGAAAGCGTCAAGAGCAGAGTTAGCGGCGTTCGGGCCACGGTGCAGTGCCACTGGAAGAGTGGGAAGGGTAGGCAGGCGATGCAGCGACCTGTTCGCCACTAGATGAGCCGGCAGTTGCATGGCGGTGCGTGCGGTAATGCCCAGCCCTCCTTGAAGCGCGGCCCATAGGCCGTCCAAGCTTGGGCTGGTGGCCGCGATGCGATGCGGGATACCGGCGGTTTCGAGTTGCTGCACCGCGGCCTTGCGGAAGGCGCATTGAGGGCCAAGCACAGCAAGTGGGAGAGAACCATTCTGTATGCGAAAAGCTCGGCTCGCAATCCAGAGCACAGGCAGTTCGCCCAGCAGCAGAGCGTCCTTCCGATCCGCGAATCCAATTGTCAGCGCGAGATCAAGCTGACTCTTGTCAAGGGCCTCGATGAGAACGCCGTTACCCTCAATACGCAGCTCTATTTGAGTTCGTGGATAAATGGCTGCGAACTGCCGCAAAGCATCAGGCAGCAGCGCCGCGAAATCCTGCGGAGCACCAATGCGAACGGTGCCGGCTAACGTCGCACCCTGCATCGTTTGCAGCAGCTCATCGTTCAGGGCAAGCATGCGCCGAGCGTATCCGAGGGCGGTCTGTCCGGCTTCTGTCAGCTTCAGAACCCGGCCGTGCTTGCGAAAGAGCGGTGCTTCTAGTTCCTCTTGCAGGCGCTTCATCTGCAGACTGATCGCGGCTGGTGTCCGCCCCAGACGATCCGCTGCCCGCGCGAAGCCGCCTACATCATGGGCTGTGATGAGGGTACGTAGAATGTCCAGATCGAGGTTACGCAGAAGCATCCCTGACTTGAGGGTACACGAGCTCAGGACGTCTGGGATAGTAACAGAGCCCACGACGCAGTCCTGACAAACGCGGCTCCGGGGGTATCCGGATTCAGCAGGATGCAGCGGAAAGCCTGCAACCGGGCGATCTCGTCGATGCCATCGGCTTTCCGGAGGTGGGGCTTTACACGCCCATTTTGAATGATGCCTTGATACGACGGCATGGGAGAACCGAGCAGCCTGCTCCGCTGACGTCCACGGCTGGCGAGGCACGCACTGGACGCTATGATGCCGCCTCATTACGATCACGGCGATTTTGGAAGGAGATGAGTCCAAGCGCGATAACCCTGGTCTCCTTGTGAAGTCCGGCGAGGAACACTTCGTCGCGACATTCCCGGATCAATCCAGCACACGCGGACTCGAATGGAAGCAAGCAAGCGTGCTGCGGCTGAAGGGTATTTGTGCAGTCGAAGTGGACGAAAGCAAGCGCCCCGTTTCGTTTCGGCTCCTGCTGCGCTCAGCTCAAGACGTCGAGATCGTTGAAAGGGCGCCTTGGTGGACACTTCAGCACGCCTTGATTCTGCTATCGGCATTTTCGATCGCGAGTGTTCTGGGCCTCGGGTGGGTACTGTCGCTCCGCCGCAGAGTGCGGCGGCAGACAGATCGCCTTGAACTCAGGATGGCGTCGGAATTAGCCATCAAGGAAAAGCTCGAGTCTGTGCTGCGAGCTATAAACGACGTGGTTTGGGATTGGGACATTGCCCGGAAGCGCGGCATATCTGCAGAGCATCGGAGTCACGGGGACGGAATCTCTGCTGAGCGCTGCCGGGGCTGCGGGGGCAACCGCGGTTCTAGTCGCGGAAGGGGTAACGCTGGCCGGGGCCATTCTGCTGCGTGACCGCCTCCGCACCAGCGCGGTAGAGGCGCTGAACAAACTGTGCGATTTTGGGCTTACCGATCAGCGGCTCCTTACCGGCGACAACCGCCGTGCCGCGGAAGTAATTGCGCGCGAGGCGGGCATCACCGAGGTTCAAGCAGAGCTCCTGCCGGCCCAAAAAGTTGATGCCGTCAAGGCTGTTATCGCGTCAGGCCGCCACCCGGTAATGATTGGCGAAGGTTTGAACGATGCCGCCGCACTGGCAAGCGCAGACGTAGGCATTGCTGTATCCGGCGCGAGCGACATCGCAGCTGAAGCGGCCGATGTTGTCTACCTTCCCAAATCTCTCGAAAGCCTCCCGTTGTTCCTCCTGGTGAGCCGCAAGGCAGTCCGAACGGCATGGCAGAACATCATTCTATTCGCAGGCGTGCTGAACGCGTGCGCGGTACTTTTGGCCGCTACCGGAAAACTCGGCCCGGTGGGCGCGGCCGTGACTCACCAGCTTTCTTCGTTCTTTGTCATGCTGAACTCGCCGCGGCTGCTGCGGGTACCCGGGCGCGGCAAGCCGGCTTGGTGGAAGGAACGTGCTCGCGCAATTGTACCGGCACAATTCACCCTCGGGCAGTTGAGCCAGCGTGTGAATGCGTTCGCGGAACATTTGGAATTCGATGGACTGGCCAATTCCTTTCTGCGAAGTTGGCCCAGGTTGCGGCGGCCGCTACTGTTTTCCGCGGCTGCTCTGTATCTTTTGAGCGGCATTTACACGCTGAATCCAGACGAAATCGGTATTGTCGAGCGCTTCGGACGCTAGATCGTGCCCTATGGAGGCCCCGGCCTGCACTACAAAACTCCATGGCCGGTTGACCACCTTACCCGGCTGCAAAGCAAGCGCCTTCGGACGATAGAGATCGGGTTCCGCTCTAATCCTAAATCGTCAGCTTCCTCCGAACCCAGCGCCTATGAGTGGAACGAACAGCATCGGACAGGGCGTTATACGAGCGTTCCGGAAGAAGCGTCGATGCTGACGGGCGATCAGAACATGATTGAACTGACGGCAACCGTCCTCTATCGAGTAGATCGGCCCGATAGCTATCTGTTCCGCCAACTTGACCCGGATGCAACCGTACGTTCCGCTTCCGAATCGGTCCTGGAAAACATTGTGACCGCCATATCGCTCGACGAAGTGGTTACTCTCAATCGCAGAGCCATTGAGGCTCGCGCGAAAGTGGAACTCCAAACGCGCTTGGACCGTTACGACTCGGGCATTCGTGTATTGGCAGTGAGGCTCGAAGACGTGCATCCGTCCCGGGAAGTTGTGGATGCCTTCCGGCAGGTCTCGGACGCTTTTGAAGAGAAAAGCCGGCTCATCAACGAGGCTGAGGGATACCGCAATGAGCAGATCGCGGTTTCGAGAGGCAATGCCAAAGCTTTGCTCGAAAGCGCGGAAGCCTTTCGAATCGGACGTCAAACACGCGCTGAAGGAGATGCCAGCCGCTTCCAATTGGCGGAAGCTGCTTTTGACTCGGCACCCGCGGCCACGGCAAACCGGCTTTACCTGGAAACGCTCGAAGAGGTGTTGCCGGGTAAGAGAAAACTCATTTTGGACAAGAGTCGAGGCAAGCGTCATTTGCTGCTGCTCGAAGATGGAGTTGAGCTTCCGCCCAATCTCGGGTCCGCACAGTAAGGAATCGGAACATGAGCACCAAACAAATCAAAATTGCAATGATCGCGCTAGCCGTGCTGGCTGTCTACTTATCCTTCTATACCGTGCGTGAGACGGAATTCGTGCTCGTCACACAGTTCGGCAGTCCGGTGTGGACGGTGACCGGGGCGGGACTGCATTTCAAATGGCCCTTCCAGTCTGCCTTGCGCTTTGACAGGCGCCTGCGCATTTACAATCCGCGGCCATCTGAGTTTCTGACGCGCGATAAGAAGAACCTAGTGATTGAAAACCACGTGGCGTGGCGCATAGCCGATCCGAATCGCTTTGTGCAAAGCGTCGGGGATGCCGCCGCTGCCGAGATGCGGCTGCATGACATTATTTGGTCGGGTCTGTCCGCGGCCATTGGCACGCAAAACCTCGATTCTCTCGTCGCGCCTTTTGCCGAACAATTGCAAACCCCTTCGATGCTTACCTCGCTGACGGACTCGGCGGATCGAGCGGCGCTCGGGCAATACGGGATTCGGATAGTGGACGTGCGCATCAAGCGCCTGAACTTTCCCGGGCAGAACAAGGAAAGTGTATTCGCGCGAATGCGTGCCGAACGCGAACGAATCGCCATGCAATACCGGGCGGAAGGCGAGGAACAGGCGCTGGCCATTCGAGCCGATGCCGATAAGCAAAAAGAGGAGATCTTGTCTGCCGCTTACAAGGACGCCGAGCGTATCCGCGGCGAAGGCGATGCGGAAGCTACGCGTATAAACGGCGCGGCTTATTCGAAGAACCCCCGGTTCTACAAGCTGCTAAGAACGCTGGAATCCTACAAAAAAACGCTGGACGACAAAACTACCGTGGTTCTCAGCTCCGATTCCGAACTGTTGAAGGTTCTCACCCATGGTGAGGCGGCGGTCAAATGAGCAGTGTCCTTTTTACGCCCCTGAACAGGCGCCCGCTGAACAGGCGGTCGAGAAGCGGCACCGCTCCCCCAAGCGACCGTACTTGTTCTGGCTGGTGGGGTTTTGGCTCGTTTCGGGGATTTACCTTGTGCAACCCGACCAACAAGCGGTAGTGACCACTTTGGGGGCTGTGACCGCATCCCACGTTTCGCCCGGCCTGCATTATGCCCTTCCTTGGCCCATCGATCGTGTCTACAAGCTCAAGGTTCATCAACTGCGCCGGGCCGTGATTGGGGGCGATGTCGCCGATGCCGTGCTTGGACGGTTGCAGCCCGCCTTGTCCCAATTCCTTACGGGCGACCAGAATCTCATCAACGTTCGGGTTGTCGTTCAATACTCGGTCGCTCAGCCCAAAAACTTTCTGTTCAGTACCGAAGATGTGGATCGCGAAGTCACGACAACCGTAGAATCCAAACTGGCGCACCGTCTTGCTCATACCAGTGTCGATGACGTTCTAACCACCCAGAAAGTCTCCATTCAGAACGATGTGCTGGAACGCGCTCAACAAGCTCTCGAAAGGTATGACGCCGGAGTGGCCATTTCGAGCGTGAATATTGAAAACGTCGCTCCTCCGGCTGAAGCCGCCGCCGCTTTCCGCGACGTGTCTGGGGCGCGAGCGGATGCGCTGCGAATCGTAAACGAAGCGCAAGGCTATGCCAACGACCTGCTGCCGCGCGCCCGAGGCGAAGCGGACCAGTTCGCTGCGTCGGCTCAGGGATACAAGGACGGCAAGATCAACCGCGCTGCCGGCGACGCCGCACGTTTCGAAGCAGTCGCGGCAGAGTACGCTAAAGCTCCTGGCGTAACCAGCACGCGCGCTTATGTCGAAGCCATGGAGCAAATTCTCCCGCGCATCAAGAAGCTCATCGTGAATTCCGACCAAGATATCGACCTTACGGTTATCGGGCGCGATGGAAATCGACCTAAGTAAGCGCGCCAATTAAGCGAGGTCAATTCGTCGCCGGTCTGGGGCGTGCACCGATGGGCGTCGCCGGGTCCACTGGGCGCGCTTTTGATTCAGCGTAGGCATGCTGCACGGGTTCGGGAAAACCGGCCAGCAGCTTTGCAATGCGCTCCTGTATCTGGGCGACAATCTCCGGGTGACTCGGAGCAACGTCATAGCTCTCTTCCGGGTCGAGCGCGAGATTGTAGAGTTCGGGCCGGGGAAGAACAAAGTTGTGGCGTCCGCCGGCCGGCGCGGCGCTGTAGGTGCTCGAGTTGTGACGCGCTACATGCAGCTTCCAATTATTCCAACGGGCGCATTGCAAATCCCAATTGTCGAAGTAAAGCAGTGCTTCGCGCTCAATCGACTTGCGTGTGCCAGTCAGCACCGGCCAGATATCGATACCATCAAGGGGCTTGGCGGGCAAAGTTCCACCAATGAGCCGCGTGACGGTTGGGAAGACATCAAGCAGGGATGCAACCGCGTCCGTTACCCGCCCGGCTGGAATCCTGCCTGGCCAACGGGCGATGAACGGTTCGCGTACACCACCTTCATAGGTCGTCGTCTTGCGTCCGCGTAATTTGCCGGGGCTACCTTGGTACCAAGGCCCGTTGTCGCTACTGAACATTACCAGCGTGTCGCGTTCCAAGCCGTGACGCTTCAACTCTTGCAACACTTCGCCTACGCTCCAGTCCAACTCCTCGACCACGTCGCCATAAAGGCCTTGGGCGGACTTACCCCGGAAGCGGTCGGACGCCGCTAGCGGAATGTGGGGAAAGGTATGCGGTAAGTAGAGGAAAAACGGCGCACCCGCCGACTCGCGAATGAACTGAACCGCATGCTCGGTGTAGCGCTGCGTCAGCGTCTCGAGAGCGGCGGTCTCTTCCACCACTTGGGTTCCCTCCAGCAAAGGCCGGGGATGCATGTCGTTGCTGTATGGGATTCCAAAGTAATGATCGAAGCCACGGTTCGTCGGAAGATACGCATCTGGACACCCCAGGTGCCATTTTCCGAAGCAAGCAGTCTTATAGCCCTGGCCTTTGGCGACATTCGCGAGTGTAGTTTCGTCGAGATTAAGGCCGTCTTCATCTTGCGGAAAGAACACGCGGGGCACACCCACGCGAGTCGGGTAGCGGCCTGTTAAAAGAGCCGCCCGCGATGGCGAGCAAACAGGGTCCGCAGAATCCAGGTTTGTGAAGCGGACGCCTTCCGCCGCCAAGCGATCGATGTTCGGAGTGCGGATCGACGAACCGTAACAGCCGAGGTCTCCGTAACCCAAATCGTCGCAAAGAATGAAAACAATGTTGGGTTTCTTTGGCGGAACCGAAGATACCGGAATGACTGCGGCGGCTGCCGCTGAAGCCAGGAATGTGCGTCGCGTCAACATAATTCGCCGAATCAGCCAGCATAGCAAAGCTGTTCTATACTTTGTCGATAGATTTTATTAGGTTAAAATGTCAATTTATGGTTTCACGCCGTGATTTCCTGGCCGCTTCGACCGCAGCGGCGCTGCAGGGTGCACTTCCCGCTGGCCGGACGCAGCCGAATTTCATTATTTTTTTGACGGACGATCAGGGCTGTCACGATCTTGGATGCCTTGGTTCGCATGACCTGAAGACGCCAAATATCGACGGCTTGGCAAGTACCGGAGCGCGCTTCACCAACTGGTATGCGGCCGCTCCCGTCTGCGCTCCTTCGCGTGCCGCTCTGATGACAGGCCGCTATCCAATCCGCGCGGGCGTGCCCAATAACGGGCCGGCGCTGCCTGAGAGCGAAAAGACGATTGCCAACTGTTTGCAAGAGAGTGGCTACGCGACCGGGATCATTGGGAAATGGCATCTCGGATCGACGGCCGCTACCGTGCCGAATGCGCGCGGATTCGACCGCTTCTTCGGTTTCCATTCGGGCTGTATCGACTACTACTCACACCGCTACTACTGGGGCGAGCCGAAGACCGTGAACTACCATGATTTGTGGTCAAACCGAACGGAGGCATTCGAAGACGGCCAATACACGACCGAGTTGTTCGCCCGTGAAGCGGTGCAGTTCATTCGGGAGAATCACGCGCGCCCCTTCTTCCTTTATGTTCCCTTCAACGGCGTACATTATCCGATGCATGCTCCGAAGCGGTACGTAGATCGCTTTGGAGATCTGCCGTTTGAGAGGCGGATCTACGCGGCAATGCTGGCGGCGGTAGACGATGCCGTGGGCGAAGTTTTGCAAACTCTAAAGGAGTACAACCTGACTGAGCGAACTTTTACCATCTTCACGGCCGATAACGGCGCCACGCGCGAGAAACGCGCGGGATTAAATCAGCAGATCCCGGACGCCGGCCACAATGGCATATTGCGCGGCTATAAGTTCAGCGCCTTCGACGGCGGTATGCATCCGCCGATGGTCATGAACTGGCCGGGCGTGATTCCAGGTGGTCAAGTCATTGACGAAGTGGGTTGCCATATCGATCTGCTTCCAACATTCTGCAAAGCCGCTGGGGCTCGAGTGCCAACCGACCGAATCGTTGATGGACACGACTCGCTGCCGATGGCGACGTCGCAGGCAAAGTCGCCGCACGATGCCATCTATTGGGCATCCAACAACCAGCTCGCAGTGCGGAAGGGCAAATGGAAACTGGTGAAAGACGGCATCGTGTATGACGGAACTCCGGAAGGATCGAAGCCGCTGATTGGAGACGATGCGCTCTTTCTCTCAAATCTGGAAGATGATCCTGGTGAGTCGCGCAATCTGAGGCATCAGTTTCCAGCAGTAGCTGACGAGTTGGAGACGCAGGCAGAAAAATGGTTGGCGGATGTTTCGGGAAATCGCTAATATGACGGGTGGAGGGTTTGGTTGCCGTTAGCACATGCCTATCCTCGTAAACGATCAACTGGTTGAGGACCAAACGATACGAGATGAAGCCCGCGTTTTAAAGGAACGGCTCAAGCTGGAGCTGCCAGGCGAAGAGGGCTTTGCGCTGGAGTTGCGGGCGCGAGAATGGGCCCGAGAGAATGTTATTCAGCGTGTCCTGTTGCAGCAGGCGGCGGGGTCGGTTTCACCGGAGGAACTGCTTAGCGGCATCATGCAGAAGACGGCGCGGCCGAAGCCCAAAGAAATCGCCGCATATTACCAGCAGTTCAAATCCCTGTTCCATGTGCCGGAGTCAATCCGGGCGGCACATATTGTCAAGAACGTCGATGAGACGGCGAGCGAAGAACAAGCGGCGGCGGCCATTCGCGAGATCGAGATCGCCTTGCGGGACGGCGCCAAATTCGGGGACTTGGCGGATCGCTATTCGGATTGCCCAGGGGATGGCGGCGATTTGGGTTTCTTTGCCCGAGGCGAAATGGTGGATGAGTTCGAGACTGCAGTATGCGCGCTTCAGCCGGGTGAGACAAGCGGTGTGTTTCGCTCGCCGTTCGGATTCCACATTGCCAAGCTGATTGAACGGCGGCCACCGCGGTTACGCCCGTTGAATGAAGTTCGGGGGGAGATCGAGGAGCATCTTTGGAGCGAGAAGAAACAGCGGGCGGCAGCGGATTTCATAGAAGGACTGCGGGCTCGAGCCGAAATCAAGAAAGTATGAAACAGCAGTTGGCCTGCTGCGTTCCTAGTAAACAACGTGCGGCCCGGCTGTACGAATCGCGTGTTGCCAGTGAGGAGCGAGTTAGGGCGACTACCGGATCTGTCGAGGGCATGCAAAAACTGGACGCTGGCCGTTTTCTTATGGGTACCGATAGCAGTCATGCATTCGAGAAGGATGGCGAGGGGCCTGTGCGAACGGTCGTTCTGGACGCATTCTATATCGGCATCCATCCTGTAACGAATGCTCAATTCGGGGAGTTTGTGCGGGCCGCCGAATATCGAACCGAATCGGAGCGGCTGGGTTGGTCCTTTGTATTCCAAGGCCATATACCGCCGGAACGCTACCACGAATTAGTGCTTGCCGCGGTTCCGGGCACGCACTGGTGGTGTAAGGTGGCAGGCGCGGATTGGCGGCATCCCGAAGGGCCTGACTCCAGCATCGAGGACCGGTGGCAACATCCGGCGACTCAGGTTTCCTGGAACGACGCGTTCGCCTATTGCGCGTGGGCCGGTAAACGCCTTCCGACCGAAGCGGAGTGGGAGTACGCGGCGCGTGGTGGCCTGGAGCAAAAACTGTATCCCTGGGGTGACGAACTCACTCCGGATGGCCGCCACTTGTGCAATGTGTGGCAGGGAGAGTTTCCTGTTCTCGACTTGGGCGAGGATGGCTATGCGGGGACGTCGCCGGTGGATGCGTTTCCTCCCAACGATTTCGGGCTTTACAGCATCACCGGCAACGCTTGGGAGTGGTGTAACGATTGGTTCGATCCCGCCTACCATTTGACGGCTACGCGAACGAATCCTCTGGGTCCGGCGCAGGGTGTTTCAAAAGTAATTAAGGGTGGATCGTATTTATGCCACCGGTCTTATTGCAACCGCTATCGCGTGGCGGCCCGCACTTCGAATACGCCAGATAGCGCCACTACCAATATGGGATTCCGCTGCGTGCGGGACTTGTAACAGTTAGCTTACAAGCCTGTCACTGCAAGCGTTCCACAGCTAGCGCAGTCCCGGACACTCGTGCACGAATTTTTAGGAACGCTAATTCGCGGGAAGTAGAAACATCATCGCCAAAGGGCGAGAAGCCGCAGTCATCTGTCGTTCCAAGCTGATGGAGGGGAATGAATTCGGCGGCTTCCAAAACCCGCGAACACACTTCCTCTGCGGTTTCCAGGCGGGGATTGATTGGGTCGGTGACGCCCACAAATATCCGTTGTTTAGAGCCAAGGTTGGCCCGAACAAGCCCAAGAACCTGCGGCCGATCCCTTTCGCTAGCCAGTTGAATGTAAAAGTTTGTGGCCTTCAATTGAAAGAGTCTTGGCAAGAGTTCGTCATAATCGATGTCGGCGCTATGGGTAGAATCGTGATCGCCACCGGGGCACGAGTGCACGCCAATCCGCAAACGCTCATCCTCAGAAAAGCGCTCCAGCACGCGGTTGTTGAGATCAACGAATTGCTCAAGCAGTTTGAGCGAAGGGTCCAGCTTAATGGCTAACCGTCCTTCTGTAAAATCGATCTGGACGTTGGCAGCCCCAGCTTCCAAACAACCTCGAATGTCTTTCGCGGCTTCTGAAATCAGGTCTGCCAGAAATTGCTCCTGGGAATAAGACGGGATCCCCTCTTGCGGGTAGAGCAGGCTTAACGCGGAGGCTGAAATGACCGCTTGTTTTATGGGCGTTTTGGTCAGCGAGATTGCAGCTTTCACGTAGCTCGACGCAAACGTGCCATAGCGAAAGGGCCCCGCCGTCAATTGCGGCAGTTGACGAGTATGGCCGTCGGCGAATGGAATTGTCACGCCCCCGGGCGCGATATTCGAGCATCCGTGCACAGGATAGGTCGCGAAACTCGGTTTTGATTGCTCACCATCGGTGATGACGGGTGAACCGGTCGCCTCAAGAAGTTCAATCGTCTCGCGCAAAGCTTTATGCGTTGCTGCCTGTAGCTGTTCTGGCGAGATCTTTCCATTGCCGGCACCCTTCATTGCGTCGAGCAAGTAAAGAGGGCGCGGTATGCTTCCAATCGGTTCAGTGGGTATTTGCATTTGAGAGGGTTCCAAAATCAGAAAACGAATTTCAAAGCCAATTGAAGTAAGCGAGGCGGTGCAGCCTGCAAGATTTGCCCAAATTCCGGCGATGCGAGGTCATTCTCCGGAAGCATGAAATTCGGATGGTTGAGTGTATTGAAGGCTTCTGCGCGGAATTGAATGTGGCTTGATTCCGTAACGGCAAAGCTCTTGAATAACGACAGATCGACGCTGGCAATACCCGGCCCTCGAACCGCGTTGCGGCCTTCATTGCCGAATTCGCCAGGATTGGCTTGCGGCGTCAATTCCTGGAAGGCGCTCGCACTCACCCATTGGTTCGGCGTGTGTGGACCGTTGTTGGGATTAGACAGCACATTCGGCCGGCTTGAATAAAAGCCGGTGATCTCCGGCGCGGTGCCTTCCTCGGGAGCGTTATCACTATCGTAGACCGTGAACGGAGTGCCTGATGAGAGGCTGATAATCGTATTGAGTTGCCAGCCGTTGATCAACTGACTCGCCGCATGTGACGCCGCTTGCCATCTGGGAAGGGCGTAAGTGCCACTCAGCACGATCCGATTCTTAGCATCGAACAGAGAGGGGCCATGTTCGGCGCGCAGATCGAAAGGATTCTGGGCAAGGTCGTTTTCGCCAGCGACAAGGGTGGGCGCGGAGCCGGCGATATTGAGCGATGAAACGTAGTCGAGGCTCTTCGAAAACCAGTAGGAGGCGAGGAACGTCAAGTTTGTCGTCAACTGGCGCGAAAGAGAGACCTGCAAGGCGTGATAGGTGGAACTGTTGTTGTCGGCGATGAGACCCACCGAAGCAAAGGCGCACGCTCCAGAAGGATCACAATCGGCGTATTCGCGGCGTTGATCGGCGTTGCTCGTCGTTGCGCCCGGTCCGAAAATGGACGGGTTGGCTTCAATAAAGCGCGGCAAATGCGTTCCCTTGTTGCCGACGTAGCGGATGTCAAATAAGTAGCTACCAGCGAAGGCATGTTCTATGGAAAAGTCCCAGTTCTGTGAGTACGGCGGCAGCATCCCCGATTGAACAGTGAGCACGGTAGCCGGACTCACAAACTGTTGAGTGACGAACGGAGGTGTGCTGCCGTTATAGGGATTCGCAAAATTCATGCCAGGTCCCGGCAATTGGTAAGCCTCCGTCCAGGGAAGGGCGCTCACGCCGGCTTGCAAGGGGCCGCCCGTGCCGTTAGTGTAGCCGTCGTAGAAGATGCCGTATCCCGCGCGAATAGTGGTGTGCGCGCTACCTGTTGGATCCCAGGCGAAGCCCATGCGCGGCATGAACTCCTTGTAATCGATGGCCGCAATTCCGGCCGGAACGCCTTTATCGCCCGGAAACAAAAGCCCCTCGGGCGCGTTCGGATTTACCGTTGACTGCTGGCCCGGCGCCCAGGCATTCAAACGGTTGCGGATGTCGGTGTAGGGAGTGTTGACTTCGTAACGCAGCCCGTAAGTTAAGGTGAGTTTCGGAGTCACGCGCCATTCGTCTTGCGCGTAGCCTGCGACAATCCACTTCCGCAGACCGCGGTTGAAGTCACCGCCGCCCTGAAAAAACTGCACAGGCTGGCCCAGCAGAAAACTGGCGAAGGCATCGCTGGCCGGAAAAGGTGCAAAAACAAAGAAGCCATTCGTGGCGATACCCAGCAATACATTAATCTGCTGACGATCGATATCCGCGCCGAACTTGAGATTGTGTTTACCGCGCGTCCAAGCCAGCGAATAGTAGCCCTGATAGTCGTTTTGATAAGTGTTCTGCGGGCCAGTGATGGGATTGCCAACGTCCGTGTAACCACTGATGATGAGATAGGGATCGCCGACCTCAGATGCGAGGGTTGGCTGATAGGTGAAACCCAGATCGCTGGCGGGGCTGTGATTGGTGGCGGCGCCCTCCAGAAAAACATTTCGGAAAAACGCCACCCGAGCAGTCTGCACCAGCGCGGGCGAAAAGAGGTGAACGTGCGACATCGTGATGGAATTGGTGTTAATGTCGTCGGCGACGGGAAAGCCTGGAACTCCCGAGCCATTAATGGGCAGCGGATCGAGTTCGTGCTGGGAGGACGTCGCATAGCGCGCAAAGAACTGATCGCTATTACCAAAGTAGTGATCTACACGGAAGCCCCCTTGATCGTAGTTATCCGTCAACAACTGGGTAGAAGAAAACAGTGAAGGCCCGATATTCGGAAGCGGGATCAATGACTCCGCTTTCAACGCAATGGGACTCAACATATAAGGCGCAAGTTGATTGGTGGGGCTAAATGGCTGGCCGGTGAATTCGTTAATAAGAGGTCCGGATAGTCCTGAAAAATCACCTGAGCGCTCGGCGGCCGTCGGCACAATCGCCGTACGAGTCTCGCCTTCGCGGGTGCGCTGCCCTTCGTAGTAGGCGAAGAAGAAATCCTTGTCATGACGAATGGGACCGCCCAAAGTTGCGCCGAATTGATTCTGATGCAGCGGTTCTGTGGAAGCTGCGAAAAAGTTACGGGAATCCATGGCGTTGTTACGCAGGTAATCGTACACGTCGCCATGAAATTGATTCGTGCCGGATTTGGTGATCACCGTGGTTGTGGCGCCGCTCGTCTCGCCGTATTCCGGCGGCGCGTTGGATGTGAGAATGCGAAATTCCGAAACCGCGTCCGGCGGAGTACGCAAGGCGAACCCACCGTTCACGCTGTCGACGTTGGTGACTCCGTCAAGGAGGTAGTTGTTGGACTCGGGTGGCTGTCCATTGACCGCATAAGCCTGATTGGCGCGGGCGATACCGCCGGCTTGCAGAAGGCCGAACGTCAAAGGCGCAACACCTGGCTGGAGCAAGCCCAGTTGCGCCAGGTTGCGGCCATTGAGTGGTAGGTCGACAGCGTCGTGAGTGGAAACTACGCTACCAAGCGTTGAACTCACGTCAACGCTTGCGGCAGTCGCGTTGATCTCTAGGGTTTCTTTGTTTCCAACAAGAGACAAGGCAATCGGGAGGTTGACGACGCGATTCACGTCGACCCGAATGTCACGAGTGTCGAGAGTGGCAAAGCCCTTCACGTTTACGTGCAGGCTATAGTTGCCCACCGGCAGATACGAAAAACGAAAAGCGCCGGAGGCAGATGACTGTTGGCTGGCGGTGAATCCGGTGGACGAGTTGATGATCACAACCGAAGCGTTGGGAACTAACGCCCCCGATGGATCGGTAATCTGTCCTTCCAGAATTCCGGTTGGATCTTGGCTTAGCGCGAGCGAGGCGCACAATAACAGCGTTTGTAGACCGACAAGGGTCTGGTTAAGTTGTTTAGACATGAAGCGTTGTCAGTAGAGTAGAGGAAAAGATAAGTGCGCGTCTTGGACCTTTGGATGGTGGTTTAAACGCAACTTTGGGTGGAGTACTTATCGTGGGAGACGCTCGCCGCTACATACGATTGCCGAAAAAATTCGATGAGTTGCCTGGCGACGAACCCCGGTCTGTTTAGGGGAATGAAGTGCCCGGCATCGACGTAAACCAGCTCCGAATTCGGGATCAAATTTCGTGCGCGACGAGAGAACGACGACGGGATAGCCTGATCACGCGAGCCATGGAGGATCAGAGTTGGCGTCAACAAATGTGGCAATATGTTTGAAAAATGTGCTAAAACGTCGGCAGGTTTGCCCCAACGCAAGACCTCCATGAAGCGCCAGGCGCCATAAAATCCAGAGAAGGGTTTGCCGAACTCGGTCGGGGCTGAATGAGTTTCCTCCTCGTTCCGCCCAGCGCGCCGCATCGCGACTTTCCAGAAAAGTGGATGGATGAGGGGCGCCATACACTCGCCTAAGATTGGCTTGCGCAATAACTCCAATGGGAAATAAGGCTTTAGATCTGGAAACAGAGCGGGTGAAAGGAGCGCCAAACGGGACACGTTTTGAGGAAAGCGGTGCGCGTATTGTGCGGCCACTGCCGAGCCTCCGTCATGACCCACAACATGCCACTTCGCAATGTTACGCTTAATTCGAATCGCGTCGATGCGGTCGGACAGCCGCGCCAAGTAATCGCCATGGTAGGGCTCGCTTGGCGTTTTGCCGAGTCCGGGAAGATCCAGCGCAAAACAAGTGAAGACTCCGCACATCTTTTCAATCACGCCGTTCCACAAAAGACTACTTGTGGGAATCCCATGAATGAAAAGGACGGGACTACCAGAACCTCGGCAAATTAAATGCATATCCACGACTTGGGAATCGGCATTAGTGTGGATTGATTATAAACGCGTTTCGCAGTGCATTACTTCAACCTAAAGTTGTAGGCGAAAGGGAAGATTCAGTCTTGGAAGACTTCATGCTTAAATGAAACAGAGCTACGCCGCTAATTCGAAAAATGCAGAAAGACGTTAGCCACGCGGAGGTAACGGTAATTGGCGGCGGCATCGCCGGCATGGCTGCCTGTATTCATCTCGCAAAAGCCGGACTTCAAGTGCTATGTGTTGAACCGCAAGGTGAAGTTGGCCGAACTCCCGTGGGTGAGTCGCTGGACTGGTCGGCGCCCGATCTCTTGCGAGCTTTGGGTTTGCCCATGGAGCAGTTGATTCGCGAAGAGATTGCCACTTACAAACGGCATGTGACGTTGAAGTTGAGAGACGGATCGAGCCGGCACTATATTCCGGGCGATTGGTTGGAGCGCCCGCCCTACAACGTTGAACTGAAAACCATGCATGTGGACCGTTCTCGGCTTGATGAGGCGCTCCGAATAATCGCAATTAGCTGCGGTGTGACTGTGCTGCAAGATAAAGTGATCGCGGTAGAAAGCGCAGGACGCAGGGTGACGGCTGTGCTCGCGGCGGCCGGCACGCGTATCTGTTCGCCATGGTTCGTTGATGCGTCGGGCGGGGGAGCGACCTTGTTCCCGCGAACTTTCAATCTTCCGGCGCAGGAATACGGGCCCAAGAAAGTGGCAATGTGGGCGTATTTTAGCGTTCCCGAGTTGATAGAGGGAACGACTCTCTATGCGGATTGCGGGCATTCAGGATACATGCAATGGGTCTGGGAGATTCCCATTCGTAGCGATAGGATCAGCGTGGGATATGTGGCGCCGGGTGAAGCAATCAAGCAAAAGCGGCAACAGGGTCTAACCGTTGAAGACATCTTCAAAGAAAAGTTAGCGCAATACCCCCGGTTTGACCATCTGCTGAACGCTCAGTGTGAAATCTCAGCCTGTGTGAGGTCGTTTCGTTGCCGGGTACACGACAGAGTGTCCGGGCCGAATTGGGTGATAGCGGGAGAGGCCGCCGCCATGGTTGATCCAATGACCGCAAACGGCGTCACTGCGGCGTTGCGGCATGCGGCTGAAGCGTCCGATCTGATCATTCGTGCACGCCACCGTACGAGTTTACCGGTTCTGGCCAGGGCCATGTATAACAGGCGAGTGGCGGATGTCGGAAGGTTCTTCAATTGTGGCATCGAGAAAGTGCTTTATGAGGGGCCAATCAGGGATCGCGTTGGCCCTCTGACAGCGGGCGATGTCTACACTGTCCCAGCCTGGACTCTCAACCTGGTTTACTCTCGCTTGCGGCCGAGGGGCGTCGTTTTCACTCTCCTTTACGGTTTTCTGCTGGGTCTGTTCCGAGCCAGCGCGAACCTTTATGATCGCTATTGCAAACGTCGAAAACCTGCTCGCGAGCTCTGTGGCCAGAACTAAACGCTGGCTCCCATAGGCTTTTGGATAGACACTAATCTCCACCGAAAGGTTGAGGACAATGCCATTGGATATCTGTTAGCATCTGCTAATGTCCGATTACGAGCTGCGTCTAAGTTTGCCCGGCTGGCGGGTAGCGCTGGCGGCTTCGATCGCGTCAATGGCTGGATTCGGTTCGATTCTAATTTACAGTTTCGGTATCTTTTTAAAGCCGTTAAGCGTGGAGTTTGGATGGACGCGGGAGACGATCTCAACCGCGTTTGCCTGCGCTTCGTTCACGCTGGGCATCTGTTCGCCGGGGTTAGGCTGGCTGCTCGACCGCTACGGACCGCGCCGCATTGTTATCCCTTGCATCATCACATTTGGACTGGCGTTCGGTTCTCTTTCGCTGCTTACCGACAATCGGTTCCAGTTGTTCGGCACATTTATCCTGACAGGCGTAGTCGGAAACGCGACAGCACAGATGGGCTATGCGCGAGCCGTTTCATCGTGGTTTCGCAACCATCGTGGCTTGGCGCTTGCATTACTGATGGCCGGTTCGGCGGGCGGGACTATCGTAGTTCCGGTTGTCACCCAGAGATTAATAGGCGTTTACGGATGGCGCGCGACTTACGCAATTCTTGGAGCCGTGCCGTTCGTTGTGGCGTTGCCTTTAGTAGCGATCTTTTTGCGAGAGAAGCCGGACGCGGGCAGCGGCAGGGGCGAGAGTTACGAGCCTCGCCGGCGAGCCATGGCCAAGGCCATCCGGAGCCGGGCATTTTGGCTGTTAGGCGCAACTTTATTTCTGGCGGCGATGAGTACAACGGGGATCATCACGCACCTTTCGGCCTTGCTCACAGACCGCGGGATTTCGCGCGGGGGCGCGGCTTTAGCAGTGGGAGTAGTGGGAGGCACGAGCGTGCTCGGAAGGCTTCTAACCGGCTGGATTTTGGACCATCGCTTTGGCCCGCGAGTCAATATGCTGCTTCTATCCACCACAGCAGCAGGTCTTCTGCTCCTGGCCAGTGCGAAGTCAGTGACAACGGGTATCACTGCGGCGGCGCTCATTGGCTTCAGTATGGGAGGTGAAGCTGATGTCACTCCCTATTTGCTAAGCCGCTACTTTGGTTTACCGAGTTTGGGCACACTTTACGGTTTCATGTGGACCGCCTACGCCATTGCGGCCGCCTTGGGGTCTGTGCTGTTGGGGAAGGCATTCGATTCGACGGGGTCTTATGCCGCGCTGCTTTTACGGCTTGCCTTCTGCACCTGCTTGGGCGGTCTCTTGATGCTGGGCATGCCCCGTTATCCGAAGGGCGCAAACGTAGATGACGATTTGGCAAACGAATTGAGCATAACTAATGTCGATTCTTTTATTCAAGCTTAGACCAATCGCATTCATAGGTATCTCGCTCACGCTGTGGCAGATTGCCGCCGACCGCCAGGCGGTTCATGTCTTGCCAAGCCCCTTGGAAACGTTAGCCGGGATCGTAGATCTTGCACGTCAAGGATTGCTGCTGAAGTACGCCGTGGCGTCGTTGTTCCGTGTCACTTGGGGCTTTATTTCGGCGGCTGTGCTGGCGATTCCGCTAGGCTTAACAATCGGTTGGTACCGGCGGGCTGAGATGGGGTTCAATCCGCTGATTCAGATTCTTCGCCCCATTTCGCCATTGGCTTGGATTCCTATCGCGATCCTGTGGTTCGGGGTGGGCGATATGGCTGCGGTGTTTCTGATTTTTGTAAGCTGCTTTTTTCCGTTACTGCTGACGGCTATCAATGCAGTGCAGGGCGTTCCCGCCATGTTCGTAAACGCAGGGCGAAATTTTGGACTGAGTCCAGCCAGTGTCATCTACCGCGTTTTATATCCGGCGGTGATTCCGCAATTGATCACAGGGTTGCGAATCACTTTGGGCGTCGCCTGGATCGTGGTGGTAGCGGCCGAGATGATTGCAGTGAACTCCGGTCTAGGTTTCCTGATTATCGATGCGCGCAACGCAGGCAACCGCTACGACCTGGTAGTGGCGGGGATGGTAATTATAGGAGTGATTGGTTTGCTGCTCGATTTGGGAATGCGTTCGCTGCAGAGCGTAAGGGCATTGCGTTGGGAGACTTAGGTGCGCGCCCGAATTCCTATAACGTCGGAGTGATAGTGCCCTTACGTGAGACAAAGTTAAGCGCGCAGCACATCAACATGGCATTCACGCGCGATGGCAAGACCACGCCGGTTCTAAACGATATCAACCTGGAAGTGGCCCAAGGAGAGTTTCTGTGCATTGTGGGACCCTCGGGCTGCGGAAAATCAACGCTGCTGAGCGCGATGGCGGGATTCCTTTCGCCAACAAGTGGCGAGATCAGCATCGACGGCCAAGTGGTGACCGGACCAGACCCGCGGCGGATTTTTGTTTTCCAGGAACGCGGGGTGTTCCCGTGGTTGACTGTAGAGGGTAATATCGGTTTCGGCCTGTTCAAACTGCCGCGTGCAGAACGCCAGCAGCGCATCGCTTACTACATCAAAATGGTAGGTCTCAGTGGCTTTGAGAAGGCATACCCGTCCGAGCTCTCGGGCGGCATGAAGCAACGATTGGAAGTGGCCCGTGCCTTGGCGGTAAACCCCGACCTGCTTTTCCTGGACGAGCCTTTTGGGGCGCTGGATTCGATTACGCGTCTCACTATGCGCAGTGAGTTACTGCGCATTTGGGAGAATGAGCGGAATACGGTCGTTTTTGTCACGCACGATATTGACGAAGCCGTTCAGCTTGCGGATCGCGTGGCGGTGATGAGCGACCGGCCAGCCAAAATTCAGCAAATTGTGACTGTGGATATTGCGCATCCGCGCGACATTAGCTCGGCGCGCTACCTGGAGCTTCGCAACGGTATCTTCGAACAATTGGGCTTAGCTCACCAAATATGAATTCGCTTGCTCAACCAAACAAGTGGGAGAGGTTCTTCTGGCCGTTGCTAGCGTTAGCAGGGTTTCTGGCACTGTGGCATTACTCAGTGGTGTGGACGGCCACCAGAGTGTTTCCCGCCCCAGTCGCAGTGCTAAAAGGGATAGATGAGCTAGCTCGGAAGGGTCTCCTATGGGCGTACGTCGGCGATTCGCTGCGGCGCGTAGGGTTGGGCTTCGGGGCAGCGGCAGCCGTGGGAATCCCGTTGGGATTGACGCTCGGTTGGTATCCAGCGATTAATCAAGTGGCGAATCCGGTGATGCAAATGCTACGCCCCATCAGCCCGCTTGCCTGGATTCCCGTAGCAATCGTTCTCTTCGGCGTAGGTGAAACTACGGCAGTGTTTTTGATATTTCTGTCCGCGTTGTTTCCGATAGTGGTGGCATGCATAAGCGGTGTATCGAGCGTTCCGGCAATCTTCCGGCGGGCCGGCCGGAACTTTGGACTGGCACCGGGGCAACTGCTGGCGAAGGTGGTATTTCCGGCCGCACTGCCGCAAATCATTATTGGCTTGCGCATTGCGCTTGGCATTGCTTGGCTGGTGGTGGTGGCAGCGGAGATGATCGCGGTGGATTCCGGTCTCGGCTATCTGGTCATTGACGCGCGGAATTCAGGAAAACGGTATGACCTTGTGGTGGCGGCCATGCTGATGATTGGAGTGATAGGGTTGGCGCTAGACGTTTGTTTTCGCCGGCTCAGGAATATAAAGTCAGTTCGCTGGGGGTTTCGCGATGAGTCTTAAATCCAAGATCATACTGTCCATCTTTGGATGGCTGGTGGCGATTTCCGCGCTGCACTTTTATCTAAACGTGAATTGGGGTTCGATCCTCAACGATTATCGCCCTCCGGCGCAGCGCAAGATTAACGTCGCCTATATCCCAGTTACCTGCCAACTTACTTGCCCGGTGACTGACTACATCTCAAGACTGTCGCAGAACGGCGAGATTTTTCTGCCCCGCTTGTTTCAGGGCTTTCCTGAAATCAAGGAGGCGCTTATCTCGAATAGAATGCAGGCAGCGTTCATTGTAGCACCGCTGGCGATTGCCTTAAGAGCACAAGGCGTTCCGATCAAGGTTGTATATCTAGGTCACCGCTACGGCAGCGCGGTCGTGGTCCGCAGGAACGGCCCCATCAAGACGTTCGCCGATATTCGCGGCCATACCATTGCGATTCCCAGCCGGTTCTCCGACGAACGGCTGCTGGTATTCCGGGCCATGAAAGTGTGGGGTATCAAGCCGAGCGAAGTGAAAATGGTGGAGATGGCTCCGCCGGATGTTGCGGGAGCGATGGCGGTGGGCGCCATTGACGCCTTTGTTATGGGCGAGCCCTTTCCGTCGCAGGCTGAAATGGGAGGCTATGGGAGGATTCTGTTTCAGGCTCGCGAATATTGGCCCGATTATATGTCTTGCATTCTGGTGGTGCAGCAGGATCTCATCGACAAGCGGCCTGATGTTGTGCAGAGATTGGTGGATGGTATTGCGCGGTCAGGTCTTTGGCTGGATAAGGGCAAACCTGAGCGGGACGACGCAGCCGACTTCGTGGGCCGGTTCTACTACAACCAGAAGCCCGCGCTGCTGCGCTGGGCATTGACCAAGCCGCTGGATCGCGTAATGTATGCTCCGCTCGCGCCGCGCAAGGCGGATTTCGATATGGTTCGCGATCTGATGATTGAAACCGGTGTCTTGAATAAGAAGATCAATTTCGAGGAATATACGGACTCGCGCTTCTCAGATGGCGCAAAGACTGAGACTGCGTGGAAGTATGAGGCCGGCATGGCGACAGCCAGATAGAAGGAGAGCACTGAAAATGTTTCGGAGAAGGTTCATTCAAGGTATGACTCTGGCAAGCGCCGGCGTTTGCATAGCCACTGTGAGAACTGTCGAGGCCAGCGAGAAGAAAACAGTAACCTATCGAGTCAAAGGCTTCAGCTGCGTTACTTGCGCGGTAGGCCTGGATGCGATGCTACGAGGGCACGAGGGTGTGATTCAATCTAGATCCAGCTACCCGAACGAGACCACGGTGGTTGAGTTCAATCCCAACGTGGTCACTGAGAAATCGCTCAAGGAGTTCATTGCCGAGCTGGGCTTCATCGCAGAGGAAGAACACAAACGCAATGAGTAAACTGTCACACCACAACGATTATTCAGTGACTTCAAAGGTTCTGGCGGAGAGTCTCGCTCTTCGGCAACCGCCGGTTGCCATCTCCTTTGCGAATTCGATACCGCGCGGACTGAGCAAGGTTGCCGGGCGAGTTCCGGCTGGATGCCGCTTCTGGCGGCCTTAAACGGCCCGTGGTGCTTCATGCGAAGGTGCTTCATGCGTTGTTTGGTCAGGACATCGCAGAGCTAAAAAAGTTCTGGCAGAGCTTCAAAAAGTCACTTGCAGCCGCCCATAAATGGTATCCCCAAGCACAGATCGAAATGAAGAACGATTGCATCATTTTGAAGGATTCCCCGCCGCTTATTCCCTACCGAAAAATGCCTCGCATTGGTCAAAGCATCTAGGCTCGGAGAGTGTGCAAAACCCTGTTGGTAAGGGCTTTTTTCTGTGATACTTCGGTACCCTGCAACTTCCAGCCTTTTCAGTGACTTGCAAAAAAACGGTGTGATACTTCGGTACCGAACCGTGATACTTCGGTACCGAAAATCGCGCAACTTGTTGACCTGTTTCATCTATTCGGCCCTCTGATATTTATTACTGATAATAAAAATTCTACTTATAGGCCCCGTGGAAATCGTGGAAAATTCGGAACACCAGGCCGCTCCGCTTCGCTCCGGCGGCCTAACAAGGACTTCGCTTCGCTCAGACTCTTTCACTGTCCGCCTTCGGCGGAAGAAGATGTCTGGGCTAATTAGAAGGGCAGGGAAGAGAACAAGGTGCGCCTCTGGCGAATTTCAAAAAGCAACTTTGATAAAGACTTTCGGAAGGGCTAACGCCCACCGTTAAAATGCCCTACGCTTACGAGCGCATCAAGGCTCCTCCGCTTCGCTCCGGCCCGCTACGCGGCGGCAGAGCCGACCTTGACCCCCTCTCCGCTGCGGGCATGGGCTTTACATGCCAGAAAGGGGGAATGCGCCCTTTCTGGCGCTATCAACACTGAATGCCACTGTCGGCTAAAATGCTTCAGCAGTGATTCAGTGAAGGCAAGACAACTTTCCACTTGTGAGCGGTCTACCGCCTGCCAGTCGGCATGCAGACTATCGTTGCGAAATTTCAGATAGCACTACTTGCAATGTCATCCATTTTGGCTTCGCCAGTCCGTTTCAATACTTGCTCTGCTTCTTTTGACCACACCTGGGAATTATCAATCACCAAAAACCTCCCGCGCCCAGTGAACCGGAGGGCGTGTTTGCACGCCCACCAGCCCCGGCCTCCAGCGCGGCGCTCGGGTCGGTTCCCACCGTTGCCCTATCCTCCGGCTGGCCCACGGGCATCGTAACGCAATCAGCCCTGGCATGAAAGCGTTAAATCCCGGAGGGGTGCAGGCGAGGCAGAGCCACCCCGCCGAAGGCATTTTTTCAGCGGCCCCACTTTTCTTGACAGGCGGTTATGAGAGCCTAGTTCTTAGGGTATGGAAATACAATTTACACCCGAACAGGAAGCGCGGCTTTCGCAAATCGCCAATTACAACGGCACTCCTGCAGAGCAGTTGGTCAAGCAAGCTGCTTTGCGTCTGGTCGAAGAGGACGAGCAATTCCACGCCGACATCGACGAAGCAATTCAACAAGCCGACCGCGGCCAACTTATCGACCATGAAGAAGTCAAAGCCCGCATCGCCCGAGCTTTGCAATCTCGATGATTGTCCGTTGGACTGAAAAAGCATTTCTCAGTCTCGAACAAATCCCCCATCACATTGCCAACGATAACCCGGAAGCAGCCACCCGCACCGCTGAGCATATTTATGCTCGTATCGAGGAACTGGTTACCTTTCCGCATCGAGGCCGTCTCGGACGCAAGGAAGGCACACGCGAGTTAGTATTGGCCCCGCTGCCTTACATCGTCGTGTACCGGGTGAAGGACTCCACCGTCGAAATCCTTCAGATTCGGCATGGCGCGCAGAACGCAAATTAACCCTTAGGGCAGGCTAGAGCCGTTAAAGTGGGCAGAAGCGTGTTTTTTATATTGTCCCTTAATTTGAGGCTGGAAAAGCCTATGTTTGCAAGCTCCTACAATTATTTGTTCTCGCTGACCGAAACGGCAGTCAGCTGCGGCCCGGTGGTCTGAGTAAATTTCGCTGTGCGGTCCGGCTCGACCACTTGGCTGACGAATTGACCGGCCACGTCGGAGAGCAGGGAACTCAGACCAGCCCCCTGCACCAGGACCACATGCGTATGAAACTGCGCCTTCACTTCGGCGTCGGTTCCCTCCGCATACAAAAACAAACTCCAGGGCAGCACATAAACCCGCTGTCGCAACTGCACTACCAGTGCCGTCGCCCGTCCGTTCTCCGCTATCCGCCAGGCCCTACTACTAGAAGCCGATGCTGAAGCCATGATCGATCTCCATTTCCTGTTTCTCTTCCAGCCGCCGCTGTAACGCCGGCGTTATTTCCGGCTGAATGACTTGAACGGGTTTCTGCTGCTCTTCGGCGGTCAGCGAAGCCGATCGCCACAACACAAAATCTGCCGCTGTTTCGAGACTGTATCCTAAGCGCAGCTCTGGCAACCGCGGCCCCGGATGCATCTGTTGCTCGGCCTTGCTCGCTAGTTCGGTGGCCGAGGTGCGCTCACCAGAAATGCCAATCGCTTCGCGCAACTGCTCTTTGTCGCTGGTAATCACCGTCAGGCTCTCGCGACCGCGCGTCGCCGCCACATAGAACAACTCTTTCGACATGCGGTCGCCCGACACAATCACCGCATCCACCGTCTGCCCCTGGCTGCGATGCGCCGTCACCGCATAGCCGTGATCGAAGGTCCGGTAATTCGCCGGCAAGGTCCGCCCGTCTGCCAGTTCAATGCGCCCTTGATCCACTCGCGCCACCGTCACCAGCTCGCCGTTCGTGACTCGCAAGTTCGTTTCCCAGCGGTTCGCTTCGAGCAGGAGCTTGTCGCCGGCAGACACTTCGATCTCACGCTTCTCATGCACCGAAAAGGCCTGCGCCTGGCGGCGCGTCAGCGTGATCTCTTGCCCGCTTTCTTTGCGCGCCGTCAGTTTGTCTTTTTCTACCCCCACCACTTCCACCGCTTCGTTCTTGCCGACGTCTTTGGTCGCTTTGTGAAAGGCCAGCACCAGGCCCGGCTGGTAACGCTTGGTTTCCTGCTTCTGTGCTTGCGTCCAGTTCAACGGTAGATACCGTGTCAGCGTTTCACCCGGCCCCAGTTCGCCAGCGCACTGACGTTCGCCGCGGATCGCTTCGGTGAGTCGCCGGATCTCTTCATGCGTCGGCGCCACCACCAATACTTCGCGCGTCTGTCCTTTGGCATTCGGTACCGCTAGAGCTTCGCGGTAGGCCTGGCTCACTTCTTGCGGCCGCAATTGCCAATCCACTTCGCGCACCGCTCCCATCTGTTCCAACTGCTGAAAGCCGCGCGCCGGATCGTGGCGCAGTTCTTCCACCGCGTTCCGGTATTCTTCGAGCGTTTGCCTTTGCACCTGGCGTAGCGACACGCTCTTCATCTGCGTTCCCTGTTCCAGCACGCGCAAGGCATCGCCGGCTTCCACACTTTGAATCTGTTGCGTGTCGCCGCTGAACACGACGCGCGCCCGGTTGCGTTCGGCCAAATGTAGCAGCTCCGCCATTTGGCGGCTGGACACCATAGCGGCTTCATCCACGATCAGGACTTTGCCGACGAGCCCGAGCTGCTCCTGTTTGTCCTGCAGCAACCGCTCGATGGTCATGGCATGCGAGAAGCCTGTGACTTGAACCATCGGTTGGCCGCAATAGGAAGCATCGATTGGCCAGAGCCAATCTGGAAGTACTTTGTTTTCAGCAGGCGGATTCGGCATGAAACGGGCGATAGGAAGCATCGATTGGCCGAAAGTGCAGAAAAGGAAGCATCCGATGGCCGCGAGCGCAAAATTGGCGCTACTCCAAACAAAACGATTGCTTACTGTTTTGAACTGTGTCACTGTATATGTGTACTTAAACACAGATACATGCCGACAAAGACCGAAACGCCCGAACAAGTCAAAGAATGGCTCCAGACTGCGCTCCGCAAGATCTGGCCGCTGGCCGAAGGGTCTTTATCGCTTCGGAAAGGAAGCTGCATCCGAAAGAACTGCAAAGCGTGTGAAAGCGGGATCGGGCATCCCAGCTACGCTCTTTATGGACGCCATGCCGGAAAGCGCTTCTCGATCTACGTACCGGGCGAACTGGCTCCCGAGGTCGCGAAAGCGCTCGAAAACGGGCGTCGGCTCCAGGAACTGATGAATGAAGCCGGAATCAGATATCTGCACGCTTTGAAGAGACGCGCCACAGTAAAGTCACGCGTCTGACTATTTCCTCGTTACTACCTACGGGAGGCGCCGATGTTCATCAACAAGGTTTCTTGGCTTGGTCTTTGCGATTGGGATTATCCGACGCGGCTCGCTTAACGATTGACTGCATCCGCAAGTCGGAGCCGTCTCGGCGCGTCGGGGGTGGGCGGCATAACGTTACCGGCCGGTATCCCAGCAGAAAGATGGGCGTAACGATTCAGTTCGAAAGCCATCGTGTCGAGTTGCCAGCGATTTACGAACTGGAACACGACGCCGATGTCATCGAGTATTTTGATCAAGCTCCGTCCATCAAGCTCGATTACTGCGCGGCGGATGGCAAGCGCTTAGGCGTGCTTCACACACCGGATTTCTTCGTCATCCGGCAGAACAGCGCGGGTTGGGAAGAATGCAAGACGGAAGAAGAGCTTCGCCGGCTTGCGGAACATAACCCGAATCGATATTGCCGGCGAGAAGATTGCTGGGTATGCCCGCCAGGAGAAACGCACGCTCAGAACGTTGGGCTTTACTATAGGGTTCGATCTTCCAGTGAGATTCAGTGGATGTTTCAGCGGAACATCCAGTTTCTTGAAGACTATCTGAGGAGTACGCCCGCCGTGGCATCAACGGTGCGTGAAAGGGTGCTGGCGCAAGTGGCGGCCGCTCCAGGCATCGCGCTACAGGAACTGTTCGATTCGCTGAAGGAAAGCGCGAGCCGCGATGAGATCTTCGCGCTCCTCGTCTTGGGCGACATTCACGCGGATCTTCACGCGGTCTCGCTTTCGGAACCGGAAACAGTCTTGATCTTTTCGGACCGAGCGTCCCTATCCTCCGGTGCGCGTAACGTCGCCGCGCGCACCCGTCTACCCCTGGCGATGAGCATCAAGGCTGGCATTCTGCTGAGTTGGGATGGCCAGCATTGCCCTGTCGTGAACGTTGGAAACACGGCGGTGAGTTTGCTGGTGGGAGGGCAGACTCTCATGGAGCTGCCGCTCAACACTTTGGAGGACGCTATCAAGCAAGGCCGCATTACCATTGCGTCTCAGGATCTGTGGAACCAGAATCGTGAACTTGTTCACGAGCGACTATCGCGTGCTAGCGAGTCTGATCTCAAGATTGCCACGGAGCGGTGCGGGATTGTCTCTCGTTTCCTGCGCGGCGAACGTGATTTTTCCGTTCCATTTCGGACCGTTCGCCGCTGGGTGTCGGCTCATCAAATCGCCGAAGATCAACTGGGAAGCGGCTACCTCGGCCTTTTACCCGGTCGAAATACTGGTAATGCAGTCCGGAAATTGCCGGAAAGTACCCGGTCGCTCATGACTGAGTTTCTGGAGAACGATTATGAAACGTTAAAGCAGAAGACGCAGTACACAACGTGGTGCGCTCTTCGGCTGGCGTGCGAGCGGCAAGGCATCGTCGCCCCGAGCTTCAAGACATTTTCTCTCGCCATTCGACAGAGACCGGGAATCGAGCAAACGCTCAAGCGGAAAGGCCCACGGGCCGCATATCAACTGGAACCATTTTATTGGGAACTGGAACAGACTACACCGCGACATGGAGACCGCCCCTTTGAGATCGTCCACATCGATCACACGCAGATGGATGTGTGGGCTGTCTGCGCTCAGACGGGCCAACCACTAGGCCGCCCTTGGATCACACTCATGACTGACGCACTCTCACGGCGCGTCCTGTCCATTTATATGACGTTCGATGCGCCGAGCTATCGGTCTTGCATGATGGTCCTTCGGGAATGCGTGCGCCGCCATTCCCGATTGCCGCAGACGATTGTGGTGGATGGCGGCAAGGATTTCCAGAGTGTCTATTTCGAAAGTCTGCTCGCCCGCTACGAATGCACGAAGAAGTGCCGGCCACCGGCCAAGGCCCGGTTCGGTTCTACGTGTGAACGTATTTTCGGGACCACCAACAAACAGTTCATCCATAATCTGCAAGGCAACACACAGATTTCCCGTCAAGTGCGCGAGGTGACCAAGGGGGTCGATCCGCAAAATCAAGCCATCTGGCCGCTGAAGGAACTCCACCAATGTCTGACCGAATACGTGTACGAAGTTTATGACACGGTTGATCATCCGTCACTGGGGCAAAGTCCACGTGCTGCGTCAGAGGAGGGCTTTCTTCGCACTGGCATGCGTCTTCACCGCATCGTGCCCTACGATAACGAGTTCCTCATCTTTACCTTGCCCACCACGCGCAGAGGAACGGGGCAAGTGTCACTCGGACGAGGGGTCAAGATTCACTATCTGTATTACTGGTGCGAAGCATTCCGTGATCCTGCGGTCGAGAACACGAAAGTGCCCGTCCGTTTCGATCCCTTCGATGTGGGGACGGCTTATGCCTTCGTGAACAATAGATGGGCGGAATGCCATTCGGAATACTACACGACGTTTCAAAGCCATTCAGAAAGAGAGCTGCAACTTGCAACCGAGGCATTACACAAGCGGCGCAAGAATCACTCAGACCAAACCGGCGTAACCGCCAAGAAGCTGGCGGAAGTTTCTTGAGTCCGTCGAGAATGAAGAAAACGTTCTGACCCAGCGCCTAAGCGACCTTGAAACGAGGAGCATCTATTCATCCGCAGGAGCGTCTGTCTTAAAGCCGCAAGCCGCGGCCCCGAGCAGCAGCCCGGATACACCCCCGGAATCCGCCTTCAAAGGCGAATCACCGGCCTTCTTGACTTATGGAGAGATGTGATGCGAGTCGAAGGACTTACCTCCATAGGGCCCGACCTCCTCAAACAGCTTGAGCGCTTCCAATCTTTGACGATCGCCCATCCGCGCCTGCTGGCGGCGCGCGACCAGTTGATGGATGTGGTCGATGGATCACTGCCCGGATCGCTCATTCTGGTGCTCGGCCCGACAGGAGTGGGGAAAACAACGCTTCGCTGCAAACTGGAGCAGTTCTTGATAGAGCAGATGGCCGGCGTGCTGGCGGCCGATCCGGGGCGGCTTCCTTTCGTTAGCGTCGAGGCCACCGTTCCGGAGGCAGGGCGTTTTCGCTGGCGCGCCTATTTCAGCCAGTTTCTGGCGGGCGCGCGTGAACCAATGATCGAACGTAAGGTGCTGCTGGAGAGGGACTACCTTGCGCCAAGCGGAACCATGACAGGCTCGCAACTCGAACAAGCCGCCGTGCATGTGCTCCGCTACCGCCGTCCG
>PMSX01000321.1 GCA_003167495.1 Bryobacterales bacterium
CGGCGGCGTGCAATCTCGCGCTTCTCATGAGGTCAATGTATGGATCGGGCAAGCCCAAAGCCGCTTATGATCGGGCTGTGGCAGCTATTTTCGCGATTTTGGCTGTCATAAGGGCTCTTAAAGGCTGTTTTCTGCCAGGGTGGTCGGATTTCCACAATCAAGTCTCAGCCTATGTAGAACTCTACACTCAGGTCGGATTCTTCCGCCGCCTCGAAAATCGCACGGTTTAGACACGGCCTGTTAAGACGTGAGCCCGATCGAAACCGGGATTCAAGTGTTGCAGATTCCAATAGCTGCGCAGCAGCAAGCCTCCGGCCGCCAGCAACAAGACGCTCAGCATAACTTGCACGGCAACGGGAATGAGTGAGGCTAGCGAGTGAGACGCTAGAGTTGTTGTACCTTTCAATTCAGAATTCAAATCTAACCGGGTGGCGTGCCAGGCCGGAATCAGTCCAAAGAAGCCAATACTCACCAACAACGCCAGCCATGCAAAGAGGAGAACGCGTAAATCCGGAGTCAAGGTTAAGATTTGCGGGCTGGCGAACTGATCGAGACTGCGGACGGGCGGCAAAATTCGCAACAAAGACGGTGCCAGCGCGTAAGCGAACAGTAGGCCAAACGCCCCGCCCGGAATGGCGAGAAGCAAGTTCTCTATCATCAACTGTCGCAACAACCGCCAACGGCTCGCACCTATGGAAAGCCGCACTGCCAATTCCTTTCTTCTTTCCTCACCGCGCGCCATGAGCAAACCCGCCACGTTGGCGCAGACAGCTATGAGGAGTGCGATCACGCCCGCCATGAGGAGGTTCAAGGCGCGTGAAAACTGGGTCCGCAAGCGAGAGACCCCGTATCCGGCGGGTTCCAGAACCAAATGCTCTTGGTAGATCCAATGCAGCTCAGATTGCACCTCTGACGGGGTCGGGACGTGGTGGCGCGAGGGGAGGCTCAGAAGAAACTCCGTTTCCGCGCTTTTATGCAGTGGCTCACCTACTGCCGCCTGGGCGATCCTTGGATCGACGCCAGGTCTCAGTCGCACTAGCAAGTAAAACGAAGCCGTTCGAGGCTCGTTCAGCTGCTTCCCTTCGAGGAGGAACGGGGCAGCTGAAATGGGCAGCCTCACATCGGGTGCGCGTTCGATGTCAACGCTGTGAAAGTCACGCGGCAGAACACCGACGATGGTAAAGGGATAGTTCTTTAACCGAATGATCTGACCAATAATGTCGGGCCGTCCGCCATAATGCGATTGCCAGAATTGATAGCTGATGAGCGCAGGAACGTTGGTTGAGGGCTTGGCATCGCCTTCGGTCAATACTCGGCCTAATTGCGCGGTGACTCCGATTTCCCGAAAGTAATTTGGCGCCAACATTTGTGTCATGACCAAGTGCACTCCCGAAGTGTCTGTTGAAGGATACGCGGACTCAGAACCCCAGGACTCCTCCGCTGTCGCTCCAGTGAAGAGATCGCTACGCTTACTTAACTCCAAGAACTGGCCGTAGCTGAAGCTTACGTTCGGTCTTACCTGCTGTTCGCGCACACCTTCCAGCAACCAAAGATTCTGCGGATTACGCACTGGGAGCGGCTTCAAAATGAGCGTATCAATAAAGCCGAAAATGAGAACATTCGCGCCGATTCCAACCGAAAGCAATAGCACGGCCAAGACCGAGAACAACGGTTTGTGTGCGAACTGGCGGAAGCCGGCTTGTAAGTCGCGTATCATCTCGCGTGTCACTTCGACGATGGAAGAGCAGGTAATGTTACCCATTCGGTTTCGAAACCGGCAGGGATTTGGTAATTCTCGAATACCTCCGGAAACAGAAAGAAGCCGACGCCGCGTTGTTCGGCGCGGAGCCCGGAGCGGATCTCCGGAAAGTGGCCGCGAATTACCGGTAGCTTGGCGCTACCGGAGATAGCGCCCTTCAGTGACAGGTCCAGAGGATGACTGACTCCGTCCAGTTCGATACTCTCCCATTTCAAGGCGAACTCCAAGTTGTTTCCTCCCACATAAACGGAAAGGAGTCCGAAAACGCGCCCGTTCACTTTGGCGCCCTTGGGGATCGTTAAATCAATAGATTGATCTTTTATGGGTCGAGTGAGTCTGCCTGTCACAGGGTCGCCGGCCGCCGCAGTGGCTGGGTCAATGCTTTGCGTGAGGGCCACGGAGACTTTAAGACCGTCGGAGAGAGTCACCGTTTTGGATTTGGCCGATGCTGAGGCTGGAGTCTGGGCACTAGCGGGTGGATCGTCAAAGATGAGCTTCGATTCGCCCAGAAACTGATGGCAGCCGCTGAAGACGGTCCGGTTATGACTCTCGCGGCCGTTGTTGGCCAGCATACGCACGTTTGCCTCGGAGGGAAGCAAGACATTAACCCCACTCATGCGTGCTTTGGTGTAATCCAAAGTAGTGGTCGATTGGCAGATCTCGAGCTCTGGCGCCAATTGGTCGGTGCGAATCTCAAGTCTCAGCAGATCAAAGGTATTGGCGTCCGCAGTGAACTTGCCAGAGTAGGCTGTGACGCGATTCAGAGTTTGATTGCTCACTATATAACCGCTACGTGTAATGGGAACCTCAAAACCATACTCCAAAACCTGGCGGCCTGCGAGTTGCGATTCACCTTTGAAGCTGAATGTGGCTGCATCAGAAACAAAGATAGCGTGCAAAAAGGAGCCAAAAGCTCCGGTAGACGTTGTTCCCTGTTTGACGATCTCACTTAACGCGCGGTCGTCAAAGCGTCCTTCGCCGACCCAGGAATACATTTCCGCGGCGCCGCCCAGGGCCACGTCGAGGCGTAGACGGTCAATGGAGGCCAGTTTGAAGTCGTTGGGAGATTTGGCAGCCGATTCAATGATCTGGTCGCATGAATCGGCATTGTGGGCGCGCACGGAAAAGGAGGGCTGAAAGGTTTCGCGTTCCACTGTTTCGGTGCACATGTAGTTTGGGAGACGGTTGGTACTGGCTGCAACTTGGCGGCGGATTTCGAGCAAGGCTTGGGTTGGATCAATCTGCCCGCACAGAAGAGCGGGGCCGCAGAGGAGCAGATAAAACAGACGGTGTCGCATTCGCGAAATACCTCAAACTGGCTTTCCATTTGACTCAGGTAACCGTAGCGCGCTGCTTGAAGGGGGTTCGCCTGCTGACCTGGGGGCGCTTACGCTTCCGGCTCGGATTCGGGATTGTGGAACCTTTTGGCAACTGCATGGGCCTGAGTGAAGTGGATAGCCAGTTATATCAATCTTACTGCTCGCGCAGGGCAATAGAGGGATTCGTGCGAATAGCGCGCCAACTCGGGATCAACGCGGCGAGACACGCGCAGAGGAGTACCGCCAGAGCGGCGGCCGCAAAGGAAAGCCTATCGAATGGCTCGACGCCAAAAAGAAAGCTACGAGTAAATTGCAAGGCCGCTGCCGAGAAGGTCCACCCCGCCGCGATGCCAATTCCCACCGCCCACGTCATGCCTGCACACACGGTTCCCACGATGTGGCGCACATGTGCGCCGATGGCTATACGAATGCCTAGTTCGCGCTTGCGCCTGGCTACCGAATACGCCAAAGCGCCGTAAAGCCCAATGCCGGCCAGCAGCAACGCCACCAGACTAAAGAAACAAGCCAAGCCTGCCACCAGCCGCTCCTGCCAGAGTGAATTCTCCACGTCCTGCTCGAGTGACGACACCTCAATCAAGGGCACGCCGCTGCCCATTTTGCGAATCACCTCCTGGACTGGCCGCGTAACGCTGAACGGATTTCCTTGTGTCCGGACATACAGCACGGCTGCGTATTGGTCATACACCATCAGCGAATACAAAGTGGGGGGGGCCGGTTCCTGCATCGAGCGGAACTTTGTATTCTCAACCAAGCCCACTATCTGAAAGTCCGGGGGCTTGCTCCCATGCTCGCCGATGACCAGCCATTTGCCAACTGGATTGACGTGGAGGAAGAGAAGAGTCGCCAAAGCACGATTAATGACAACGCGCTCGGGTTTTGCTAGGGCGTCTTGCGCGTCAAGAGTCCTCCCAGCGAGCAGAGGGATGCCGAGCGTATCGAAATAACCTGGTGCTACCGGCAGAAAGCTGGCGTTGAAAAAGACGTTTTTCGGCAGATTTACGCCTGGAACGGTCAATGTTCTTTTTTGCCCACTGCCGCGCATCAGGCCAAAGGCGCTATAGGAGACAGACCGCACTCCGCTCAGACCCTGGATGCGCTGCTCCAATTCCGCAATATAAGCGTGCGCTTGGGGTTGGGTAAAACCGCCATCCTTCAGTCCGAGGGTGAAACTGACGACATGCGTGCGATCAAAACCAGGATTCAAATGTTGCAAATTCCAGTAAGTGCGCAACATGACGCCGCCGGCGGCGAGTAAGAGCATGCTCAAGGCAATTTGCACGGTAACAGGCAGCAGCGCGGTGACTGTGTGGGCAGCCAAAGCCGAAGAGCCTTTCAACTCAGCGCTGAAATCGAGGCGCGTTGCGCGCCAAGCCGGGAACAATCCGAAGAAACAAACGCTGACAAGAATGGCGAGCCAAGCGAACACAACAATGCGCAAGTCGGAAGTGACTGTCAGGATCTGGGGGCTGGCATATTGGTCAAGACTGCGAGCAGGTGGGAGGATACGCAACAGCGAGGGCGAGAGAAGATAAGCGAGCAGCAATCCACCAACACCGCCAGTGATGGCGAGGCACAAATTTTCCACCATGAGCTGGCGTAACAGACGCCAACGCCCGGCTCCGATGGACAAACGCAGCGCCAGGTCTTTTCTCCGTTCCTCGCCGCGCGCCAGCAGTAGACCAGCCACATTCGCGCAGACCGTAATGAGCAAGACAAGGACACCAGCCATAAGCAGTTGCAACGCGCGGGAAAACTGCGCACGGAGGCGTGAGAGTCCCTGGCCAATTGGCGCAAGCCCCAGGTGAGCCTCATTGAACCAATCGAGAGTCGAACGTACGTTGGCTGGTGTCATGGGCGTTGGCGACGATGCGTTGTGCAGCAGGAACTCATTGCCGAGAAATTTGCGGATATGAGAACCGGCGACCTGCTCAATTACGCCCGGATTGACGCCGGGCCGCAACCGGACAAAGATAGAGAAGCCTTTGCTGTACTCTTCGCCACGGGGATCCGCCACGGCCCGGCCCTGCAGGTACGGAGCAGCTGAAATGGGGAGCCGCACGTCTGGCGCACGTTCGATATCGATGCTATGAAAGTCGCGCGGAAGAACGCCCACGATGGTGAATGGATAAGTTTTGATACGTATGACCTGGCCCAAGATGTCGGCTCGGCTGCCATAACGAGATTGCCAGAACTGATAACTCAGCAGAGCAGGAATGTTAGTGGACGCTTTGGCGTCATCTTCGTTGAGAACACGGCCGAGAAAAGCGCTAACGCCCATTTCCTCGAAATAGTTGGGCGCCAGCATCTGCGTCATCACTAAGCGCCGCAGCCCGCCGTTTTCACCGGAAGGATATGCCGCCGCGGTACCCCACTGCTGTTCGGCTGTGAGTCCGCTGAACAGGTTTGGGTATGACTTCAGTTCCTCAAATTGTCCATAGCTGAACTCCAGATTCGGTTGCACCTGCTTTTCACGGATACTCTCGAGCACCCAAAGGTTCTCCGGATTGCGCACCGGCAGCGGTTTCAAGAGTAACGTATCGATAAAGCCAAAAATGAGAACATTCGCACCGATGCCAACAGCGACGAGCAATACCACCAGTGATGAGAACAATGGCTTGTGGATGAACTGGCGGAGTGCGGATCTTAGGTCGAGGATCATTTCGAAGGTGGTGCGTTGTCAGTTCTAGTTTAGGAAACGCAGAGACAAATTGCATTGCGCTCCCTTGACAGTCGCGGCTCAGCCGGACCCCTAGCGGTTTAGCGATACCCAACGCGATTCAAAACCGGCCGGGATTTGATAATTCTTCTTGACCCACGGAAAGGACAAATACCCGATACTTTCATCGATTGGCGCGCCGAGGATGAGGCTTGGCTGCCGGACTTCAATATCATCTGTCTTTGCGGTTCCGCGAGTCGCCGCCTTCAACGATAAGTGTACCGTTTGGTTGATGCCGCCAAACTCCATGGTTTCCCACTTGAGTCCGAAGTTTAACGTAGCCGCATCGCCGTATCGCACGACCAACTCACAAATGCGTCCGTGTAAGACCGTTCCTTTGGGGAGGGTCAAGCGCAGTGCGGGTATCTCGACCGGTTGAGTCAGCCGTCCTTTTACCGGATCGCCCGCCCCTGCCGTGGCTGGGTCTATTTTTTCCGCCAGTCCGATCAAAACCGTTTCTCCAGGTGGTATCTGCACTGCTTGTGGCGTGGTCCGGGAAATCGTTGGGCCAGTGGGTTGATCCTCGAACATAAGTTTCGATTCGCCAAGAAATTGGTGGCAACTGCTGAATACCGTCCGATTCACCGATTGATGGCCGTCGCTGCCGATCAATAGCGTGGTTGCTTCCGCCGGCAATAAGAAGTCGAGGTTGTTCATCCGCAGCTTGGTGTAATCCATCTCTGTCGAGACCTCACAAAAACCTAATTCGAAGGGAATCGGGTCAGCGTGAAGCTCCAGCTTCAGCAAATCCAGCGTTTCGGCATCGGCTGTAAAACTCCCACTGTATGCGGTGAAGCGCTTGAGCCAAGCGTTGCTGATTCTATAGGTGCTGTGCGGCAACGGAATCTGAAACCCATATTGCAAAACGCGGCGGTTATCCAGCTTGGATTCGCCGAGGTAGGAGAACGTTGCGCCATCCCCGACAAAAATAGCCTCAAGGAAGGAACCGAACGAACCGGTTGAGGTTAACCCCGCGTTCACCAAGTCTCCCAATGATTGATCTCCAAAACGCCCCTCGCCAACCCAGGAGTAAGTCTCCTGTTTGTCGATGACAGCAACATCCAGACGTAAGCGGTCCGTGTAAAGTAACTGCGCCTTCTTTTTGGAATCTTGAACGGCGGACATGATTTTGGGACACGAGACCACGCTAAGAGCGCGTAGCGGCAGCTGGAATGTCTGGCGTTCGACTGTCTCGGTGCAGAGATATCGCGGTATGCGGCTGATGCTGTTGGCCACTTTGTGGCGCAGCTGAACCAGCAACTGCATAGGATCTGGCTGCTGCTGCGCCGAGCAAAGCGCGGTGAGGGCTGCGCCCAGCAGCATGGCTCTGACTCCCATGTGAAAAGGATAGCGCTAGCCAATGCTCAGCAATGGCGCGATGAGGCTCGCGAAGCGTGTCGCTTGCCGACAACTGCCGACCTGAGGGTGCTTAGAAAGTGTGAAAAGCTCCGATGTTTAAAGGATGCGTTGCCGACTCCTTAACAGTCGCGGCTCGGCTAGAACTTGGGCGGTGAAAAAGATGGGCGAGAGGATTCGGGGATGTAGAGCGTTTGGGCGGTTGCGTGGTGGAATGCTCGAAGCGATCAGGTATGCTGCAAAGAAATGGACAGTAAGGTTATTGTTTTCGGAGGCGGCGGCCAATTGGGAGTTGAGTTATGCCGCGAATTTGAAAGACGGCAATGGAACGTAGTGCGCTTTGATCGCCAGGCGCTCGACATTGCAGATCCGTTGAAGGTAGAGGAAGCGGTGGCCAATGCCGATCCGAAAGTGGTGGTCAATGCCGCCGCTTATAACCAAGTTGACATTGCTGAGAAAGAACCGCTGCTGGCATTTCAGACCAACGCGCTGGCGGTTCGCAATTTAGCGATGGCTTGCCGGCAAACGGATGCGCGCCTGGTGCACTATTCGACCGATTACGTTTTCGACGGGACGAAAGGGTCACCTTATGTGGAGACCGACCGGACGCATCCACTCGGCGCTTACGCGGTTTCGAAACTCGCGGGCGAAATTTACGCGCAGGCATATCTGAACGATCCGCTTATCATTCGCACTTCGGGCGTATTCGGCCCAGGCGGCATGTTCACGCCGCGCGGCAATTTTGTGGAAGTCATGCTGCGCATGGCGAAGGCGAATCATCCCATCCGCGTTGTGCACGATCACGTTGCATCGCCAACCTACGCTCCGGCGATGGCCGTCCGCACAGTGGATATGGTGGAACGCAATATGGGGGGCGTTTACCATCTTGGGGGCGGGGAAGCGGTTTCGTGGTACGACTACGCTAAATTGATTTTTGAGATGGCTGGGCTTTCGCCATCGCTGCAAGCAACCGATGAACGGGAATACCGGACGGCCGCGCGACGGCCGAAGTTCTCCGCTCTTTCCAACAGCAAATTAGAAGCCGAGGGGATTGCGCCTATGCCCAAGTTTCGAGATGCGGTGCGCGCTTATCTAGACGCCCGCCAGTACGCTATTGCCCATCGTTCTTCGTAGCGTAATAGCCGGCGCGGGCTTGCACGTGGTAATCGGAATTGTCGGTCTTAATTTCAATACGGCGAAAGCTGCCGTCGCGCGTGGCGTTGGTAGGCGTGTAGCCAATGGAATACTGATTGCGCAATTCTTCCTGAATTTCTTTGAATACTTCAGTGAGCGGGTGTTTGTTGTTCACGGTAAATACGTGGCCGCCGGTCTCATCTGAGATTTTCTTGAGACCTCCTTCATCGCCACCGCCGCCGAAAGAAAGCCCCATGCCTCCATAGAAACTGTGATCGACGTAGTAGATACTGAAGACGATCGCGTCTGATTTTTGCGCCTGTTCAATGGCGTTCTTAATCGTGTAGGTACTGCCTTGGTCACCGCCATCGGTGATCAGGATGAGAGCTTTGCGCCCGACTTCGTTCTTCAGTTTCTCTGTGGAGGCCAGATAAATGGCGTCATACAAGAGCGTTCCTTTCGGTGTTCCGTAATCCGGAACCGGGCCGGTATTGACGGGAACAGGGCTACGACCAATGCGCGGAGACTGGCCGTCGCCTTTCAGGTCCTTTAGTCCCGCAATGAGCTGTCGCGGAGAGTTGGTGAAATCCACCAGCAGTTCGGTTTCTTTGCCGAACGAAATCATGAACGCTTGATCTTTGGGTCGAATCACGCTCGAAAAGAACTGGGAGGCCGCTTCGCGTTCTATTTCGATGAGGCGCTCCTGGCTGGCGCTAATGTCAATGAGCAAGCCGAGGGTGATGGGCAGATCCGTCTCGCGCGAGAAACGGGAAATGGTTTGTTCCTTGCTGTCTTCGCGCAGCGTGAAATTGTTCTTTTCGAGGTTAGGGATCAACTCGCCTTTCTTGGTCTTGACGTTAAAGAGGATGTTGACTAAATCCACGTCGACCTTGATGACGGGTTCCTCGGGCTGTTGGGCGGGCGGCTGTTGCTGCGCGACGGCCAGCGTTGCCGCGGCTGCCGTGACGGTTAGATAGGTTGTAAATAATCTACGCATCTCGTTATGATTATCTTTCAAATGAAAGCTGCTGTTGCCCACCTTCGCAGATCTGACCCGATTATGGCAGAAATGATCAAACGCGTCGGAGCATGCGAATTGGTCGTGCTACAGCCCAATTTCGAGACGCTGGCCAGGTCTATTACGTTCCAGCAGCTTCATGGGAAAGCCGCCGGCACGATTTTTGCCCGGCTGCAAAAGGCCGTGGGGCGCAGTTTCACGGCTACGGCTTTTCTGAAAGCGGAAGTAGAAAGCTTGCGCGCGTGTGGCTTATCGCGGCAGAAGCTGGCCTCGCTGACGGATTTGGCCGAACATGTGGTAAGCCGTAAGATTAACTTCAAGAAATTGCCGGAACTGGAAAATGAGGCTGTTCTAGAAGTGCTGACACAGGTGCGCGGAGTGGGGGTTTGGACGGCGCAAATCTTCCTGATGTTCGCGCTGGAACGGCCAAATGTTCTGCCGGTGGGAGATTTTGGGATTCGCAACGCCGTCCGGAAAGCCTATGGGTTGAAGGAAATGCCGAAGCCGGCGGAGTTACACAAGATTGCCGAGCCTTGGCATCCGTATTGCACGGTGGCGAGCTGGTATTTGTGGCGGAGCCTGGACGGCAGTGCGAATCTGGATTGATAAACCTGGATATAAGACATGAGCCAACAGACTGATTTTCTCCTCCCGCCTGATTTGCCAAGACCTGTAGACGATGGCGCGGCAAGGCATCTCATTGGTACGCTGATGCCGAAGATTCTGCTCTGTTCGACGGCGGGCCGGATCATCGACGTATCGGATTTAGGCGCACCTCGGACGGTAATTTATTGCTATCCGATGACAGGTGTTCCGGGCAAGCCGCTGCCCGAAGGATGGGACCTCATTCCGGGAGCGCGCGGCTGCACGCCGCAGACGTGCGGTTTTAGAGATCATCACGAAGAGTTGCGGGCGCTGCATGCTGAGGTGTTCGGCTTGAGTACGCAATCAACTGAGTACCAGCGGGAGATGGCTGAACGGCTACACCTGCCGTTTGAGATTTTGAGCGATGCGGTGTTCGAGCTTTGCGAAGCGCTGCGTTTGCCGACGTTTGAAGCTTCGGGCGTGCGGCTGCTGAAAAGGCTGACATTGATTGTGCGGGAGGGGCGCATTGAGCATGTGTTCTATCCGGTGTTTCCGCCGAATGAAAGCGCGGATGAAGTGCTGAGGTGGTTGAGGGAGAAAGTGATTTAGGCGGATGTCAAAACGCCAGCCAGATGTTTTTTCCGTCAGGCAGCGAAAGGCGATTCCACATGAGTTCGTGCTGGATGCGTTTGCCCCGCTATCGCCGGTGACGCGGCCTTTGTTTAGCTGCCTGGGACGGTGCGAAAAAATCCGCTGCTTGAAGGATGCGTTGCCGACTCCTT
>PMSX01000337.1 GCA_003167495.1 Bryobacterales bacterium
AGAAGCGGAATATCCTGGCGGCGCTCGCGGAGCGGCGGCAGTTGAATCGGGAAAACATTGAGGCGATAAAACAGGTCGGCTCGAAACTTGTGCTCGCCCACCATCTCCGCAAGATCACGATTCGTGGCGGCGATCAGGCGAGCGTCACTCTTCAGCGTGCGTGAGCTGCCCAGCCGCTCAAATTCACGCTCTTGCAGCACGCGCANNCGGTGAACGCGCCTTTCTCATAGCCGAAGAGCTCGCTCTCCATCAACTCGGCGGGGACCGCGGCGCAGTTGAGCGCAACGAAAGGGCCGGCGGAGCGCGGGCTTTTCTCGTGCAGCGTGCGGGCTACCAGTTCTTTGCCGGTACCGGTCTCGCCGTAGATCAAGACGGTAGAGTCAGTCGGCGCCACAGTCTCAACTTGCTGCAGGATCTTGCGCAGCGCGTCACTCTTGCCAATGATCTCGTCGAAATTCAGCTCACTGCGGATTTCATCTTCGAGGTACACGTTTTCCCGCGCCAGCTTGTCCTTAAGCTCGGCAATTTTGCCGTATGCCAACGCATTCTCCACGGCAATCGCTATTTGCCCCGATACTTGTTTCAGAAAATTCAGATCCTGCGCGCAAAATGGCCGTTTCCGGCCCACCCCAATCGTTCCTAGAACGCGGTCGCGGCTGATCAGCGGCACATGGCAGACTGATTTGTTGGCCCCGTCCTTTTCCGGCCCTTCAAATATCACCAACTCGCGCGAACGTGCGGCCTGGACTGCGGGAGAGTCGTCTGCCAGGATCTCGCCCTCCACAATTCGGCCGTCATTTGCCGGGAAATCGATAACGCGCAGCCGCAACTGATTGCCTGGTTGATCCAGCAATGCGACCCCGGCTCCGTCCGATTGCATGACTGATCGCAACGCTGCGGAGATGGCACGCAACAAATCGGGAAGTTCCAGGTTTGCGTTGATGCCGTTACTGACATCCAGCAGCATTCTAAGCCGGTCCTTTTCCTGCTGCAAGGCTTCAAAATGGAATGCGTTATCGATGGCCAGCGAGACCCCGTCCGCCAACAGAGAAAGGAACTCGACTTCTTCCGGAGAGTACGCGTCCGGCCGTTGGCTACCGACGCCAAAGCTGCCTAGACGTCGATGCGCGGTCCTAAGAGGAAGCACGCAAAGTGATTGAATCCCCTCGCTTCTGAGCAAGGTGGTGACCCGCGAAAAACGAGTCTCTCTTGCGAGAAACGGAATCACCAGCGGCTCCTGGTGCTCATAGACCCATGCAGTGGGAGTTTCGTCGGGTTCACAATCCACCAGCGGAATGCGGCCTGTCGGAGTCTCAATCACGGAAAACGAACATTGTCCGCCAGCCCGATCGTAATGGGCGAACCCCAACACGTCGAAGTCGACCACGCCTCGCAGTTCGCCGGCCAGCAGTTGAAATAATTCCTTGGGAGCGCGCGGTACCGTTATCGCGCGAGACACGCGAAACAAGGCTCCATAGCGAGCCTGAATCGAACATGACACGGGCGGACTCGCTACGGATTCAACGAACATCGCGACCTAAAGGTATGGATGCGTGCGCCGCCATGGCGGTTCACAAAATGTCAATGTCGTCGGAATCCGAGAGCCAAGCCGGGAATTGTCGCAGGTGTTCGCGCTAGCTGACCCGAAGAACTGACAGCATCAAGTGTTTGCCGGAAAGATGTGAGCATTGCACCCTTCGAAATTCGCCGCACAACGGGATCGACCACCCAGCGTACAGCTCCGGGAATATCACGGCTTAAAGCCATAGCCTCCATCTCAACGTAGACCCCGCCGTCTGCTTCCTCGTATCGAGCGATGCTATGCAATCTCCAAACATATCCGCTGCTTTGGTCCGCCGGCAGTTTGCGCTCGCTGGCCTGACCGTAATCCTCGACTTCCTGCAGTCTCACGGCGGTCGCGATGCTATAGCACCGGTGGGCTCCGGCGTCCGCGTACGACGACTCGTATTCGCTTTCGAGAGCCGTACTCCCGATGACACCCTTGTTCATGAGCAGCATGGAAAAGCGGTCGGCACCTGGGGACTGCTGGATCGTGCGGGCGTCCATTACGTTCGGGTTGTAGTACTCCTTGTAATGCGCGTAGTCCCGGACAACGCCGAGCACATCGGCAAGCTTGACATTTGGAAAGAACGCGGCGCCAATCCAGTGATGAATCAGCCCTGAAGGAATTTTCTTGGGATTTTGTTCCCCTACGCCCGAGACTAAGATCTCTCCAGCGCGAAGCTGCCGGCGTCTATCCGGCGCTTCATCGATCCACAGAAAAGAATGGCCCTGCTGCAGCCTAGCCTGCATGCCGGCATCAACCGAGTGCACATAGCGCGCCCAGGCGCTTAGAGCCTCGGGCGTCAATTTCGCCGCGTGTGCCGCCGCCGTTATCATGAAGCTGATAACCCAGAAACGGCGATTCATTGTCCCGCCTCCGCACTGGAAATCGAGAGAGCCGGGCGCTCGCGAATTGTCAATTCGGCGTGCCCAAAAAAGCGCGTCTCGATGTCGAGATGAGTGATGGCAATGTATGGCGAATCAGCGCACGGACCGGCATCACGCACGATCCCGACTCGCCGTACAAACACCGACGCCCGCTTAGCCAGGTGACCGTCTTGATGCACCAATTCTCCGCTTGCTCCGTCGATCCAAATCACGCCTTTTATGAGACCTTCGCCGCGATGCCGCGGCTTGATCATAAAGACATAGAAGCGATTGCCGCCAGCACTGTTGATTGGGCCTAGATAGCGGAACTTATAGTTATCGGGCGTAATGGCGAAAGAGGAAGCCGCCCGGGAATGTGCTTGTTGCTCAACAGTGAGATAACGGGCAATCACCTGCTGCTTTACTGTGGAATCGCCCTCGGAACTGACCATTGAATATTCCGGCGCGCCTGTGGGGCCTAGATGCCGGATCGCGTCGAAGCGCCCTTGCTTGCCCATCTGCGGCAAAGACGCTTGAATCTCGACGGCGATGTCGCCACCGTCTATCGAGGCGGCCGTACCGGGCGCTGCGCGGGTTACGAAGCGCGCAAACGCCAGACTTGCGCCGTCATCATCGGCAGCCAACGCTGGGGGAAGTGTGAACAACGTTAGCAACCCCGCGAACGCGATCACGGGTCCCCTCTGCTTGTAGTAACGCATACTTCTGACCACGCAACTGACTGGCCAACCCGTGGAGTTTCGCAAACGACTGAAAAGGCTTGATGCCAGGACACGGGTTCCTGACGCGGTGCGCCTTTTGGTGCCGACAGTTCGGCAGGCTGCCTGTCGATTGGCAGTCAGTCCCGCCGCAATTTGGCACTTCAATGAAATGCTCATAAAGCCTTTTCCTCTTCGTCCGTCAGTTCGTCCTGGATTGTTTGAGTTGCCAAGCCTTTTCCTGAAACCTTCGCGCCCTCGCGGTGCATGAGTCGCAGCAGACACCAACCACCCTTATCGATTGAGGTGACATCGCGGAGATCGACTGACATTCTAGGCTTGTCTCGCTTTCCGGAGAGTGAACGCAGGCGCGCCATGTTCCAGCACTCTTCGAGCGCCTCAACGTTGGTTCCGCGCAACCTCCCGGCGACTCTGAGAGTCAGCTGGTCGTCAATTTGATTCATTTCGATTCTGATCATGGAACTGGCTCAAGCCCTCATTTATGGGAGCAAGCATGCGACAGACCATAGGTTCGGTCGCGGATGTGATTGAAAACTGGCGACGCCGGACGCGCGGTGTCATGCGTGACACGTGCGGCGCTGCTGGCCTAATGGCAAGTGCCAACAGGACGGCGCGCGGAAGCCCTACTGCCTTGTTGGCACAAAAATGCTATTTAAACTCTTTGAAAACCCGCCACAGCTAGAGCCTTCTTGAGAGATTTCGATTCGCCAGGAGCTACTAAACGCAAAATCAACCACAATGTTAGAGTGATCGGGACCTGTCTCCACGGTGCAGCGGCGGAAGAACGAGAGGGGCGCGGAGACGGTTATTGCGGCATAGCGCTCCCAATGGCCTCGATATTCGTCTTTCAGCCAAAGAAGTCGATTTCCGGACGTCAGTGCAATCAAATGTCCAGGGCGCCACTTGCTCTTTCGAAATAGGATGAATTCGCTACGGCATTCAAGCGGTGGTGAGAAGTATTGGGATAAGACAGACTCATCGAGGTCGAGCGAGTCAGCCAAAAGATTTCGGAATTTGATGTCTAGTTCAGCGCCGAATCTTTTTGTGTCGACCGGCTTGCTAGCTGTAGGCTCGCCCAGCCACCTACGCCGCAGGACCGCTATAAACTGTTCCAGCTCACCGCTGGCGCGAGTGTTGTAGATAAGCCTGATCGCTGAGAGCGCCGTACTTAGGAGAATCCACCCAGACAGCAGTGAGGTGCCCGTTTCAAGTTGGACAATGTCAGCGAGATTCAGCTCGACGACGTTCTGATCAGACTTGGGGTGGGGAAGGATATACAGAATACAGCCATTGAGAAGCAGCAGGCGAGCGGGATATTCCGGCAGTCGCGTGAACCAGTTCGTGTCGTCTTGAGGCAGGAAAACACCGCGTTCGAACACGCGGCCCTGGAGGGAGGCACGGAAATCCTCTGGAATGTCTCCGGGAGTATTCACCGGAAAAATAAACAAATATTCGCGAGAATCCATACCGTTAGTGCTCTATGCCATTGAATGCGACCCTCTCTGATCCAAAAGGCCGAAGGATGCCAGCTTCTGTTCCAGCGCGGAGATGTCTTCGAGGAGAATGGGCTGATTGGGTGCTGAATGCGCACGGGTGTCACGAACGCGTTGCATCTGAGCCCGGTAAATGTCGGCGCTACTGTTGAATTCTCTTTCGAGAATGATCAGAATATTGCGGAACCACAATTCGAGCGCGCGACCATAGGAATCGAAGTACTGAGTGAGACGCACGCCACATGCCGACCCAATTTTCGATTTCACCGACCGCCGAGCGAAAGGAGTCGATAACGCCAGCAAGCGAGGCTTGTGCAGTTGGATTGAGCAACCAGGGAAGTCCGGGACCGGCAACTCCTTCACAAAGCTTTTGAGCGAGAGTCCTTCCCCACGTTGGCTGGTGGAAGTGGCGCGGGCGGCTGTGTCGAGCGCTTCAGATAGTTTTCCAGCACTGTCCTGCAACAACCGAGCCAGATTCTCTGCTTCATTTCGCGCAAGCGAGTTGACCGCTTTCTGAATCCATAGGCCGTTTAGCGCTGCGCCTGGATCGCTGGTTTGCCAGATGGAAAGAGCATTGTCCGCCAGCACATCAATAGCTTCTTGTGACGCGTCTCGAATCTGACGAGTGAGGCGGAAGCACTGCTCGCTGGCGCCTTCGACTAGATTGGCTGCCTCGCGCAATTGGATCTCGGCGTTCTGCAAATCCTGTGGAAGGTCAACGGCGTCATCCAGAGGGCAGCTTTTCGAGGTCATTTTCGCGGTCATTGTCAACGCGTGAAGCACACGTTGGCCCAGTGCGTTTGCTTTGCGCGCATTTGACTCTTCAGCGAGCCGCTTGGCATTCGCGGCGCGTGGCGCAATCTGCTCGTCAATCCATTTCTTCAGCAGATGGCTCAATTCCGCGCGAGTGCTCAGAGGCGCCACATGAATGGGCGTTCCAAGTTCCTGCTCTACCTGCTTGCGTGTATATTCCGCCAATCGGTCCAGGTCTTGTGGCCCCACAAGGTCAGCTTTGCTGAGAACCAAAACGCATGGGATAGGGGCAGACCGCAGCGCGTCCAGAGTTGCAATGTCATCGAGGTTAAGATTCGACGCGGCATCCACCAACACAACGCCCAAATCGCAGTTCGGCAAATATGCTAGAGTTTCGGCGGCACCTCCTAGCGCAAGTGATCCGAGTCCCGGCGTGTCCACTAGAACCGCCTCCTCTGGGAGGATCGCGAGCGGCAATTCCGCTACCACGCGTGTCACTCGCTTGTCGTTTCCTGGATTTCGTTCCTCGGTCACAAACTCAGCCAGCTGCTCGATTCCGTACCGTTCAAATCTTCCGTCGGCCGTCCAAACCGACAAGCACATTTCAGAACGGTTCCGAATCCGCGTGGGAACCGCTGTTACCGGCGTCACTCCCGTCGGGAGAAGGTCCGCTCCAATCATGCGGTTCAGCAAAGAGGATTTGCCGGAACTGACACGTCCGAAAAACGCAATTTCGTACGCGGGCGATTCCATCTTTTGAACGAGGCGCGAGAGCGGAGCGCGAAACTCCACGAATCCGTAGCGGTCAATGATCGCAGCGAGATCCGCAAGAAGGGCTGCTACTCCTCCTATATTGGACAACCGGTCCAAACGAGCGCTCAACTCGGAATCAGATTGTTGAATCAAGTATGAATCCATCTGGCGCACTATGCCCTTTATTTCCTGAAGTCCACCGGCCAGGCTGCGCAGCAGAGCAGGGGGTGGCTCGCCGTATCCTTTGAGGCGCTCGGGGGCAAGTTCCTCAATCGCAATCTCAACAAATTGGAGAGTGACTCGAATGGAGTGGGTCGAATCGAATTTGGCCGGCGGCAGTGAGATTTCGACGTCCTTCAATACGTGCGTGATGTGTTGTCTCAGGCGCTTGATGTAATCTCTTGTGGTTCGGACTTGAGCGGGAGTCAGCGGATTCTTGTACTTTGGAAACGCCTGCGCGGACGAGGCTGCGACGATTTCTTCGACGCTGACCAAAAGCTTGTCCATGGTGCTCACGCATGCCAGAATGCGTGCTCTCTGTGGCTCGTTAAACCGTTCTGGCCGTTCTGGCTTAGACTGGTTCATGGCAGCAGCCTGGTAAGAGAATCCAAGACGAGCGCGCCGAAGCGGATGTGGCGATCGGCAGCTCGATAAGTTGGGTTGGCCGCCAGAATGCACATTTCAACGATTCGTCCGGGGTTGCCGCGAGCCGCCCGGGCGACTCGAGAAGCAAAATCGGATGGAAGGGGAATATCGGCTAAGAAGACAGAAATAGCGCCTTCGATCAGAGCGCCAGCGTCATGCTGGTTCAAGCTCTGCAAAGGGATAGCCGCTTGCTGATTCCAAAAAATGTGCCGCAGGGCGCCTACCGCGTGCGCATGGACGGCAGCACCTATAATCGTATTTCCGTTGGCGGCAAGAACGCGCTGCAGGAATCGATAGAAGGGAGGCGTCGCTTCTTGGATGTCATCCAGCAAAATAACGTGCGGCTTCGCTCCAAATGCTTTCCAAAGCGCTCCGCGAAGTGAAATGCTTGAGGTCTTCACACACTCGACGGAGAGTTGGTTCGCGATTTCAAGTAAGAATGAATGGAATGGCTGGGCGAATCGAACGTAAAGCACATCTGTGCCGTTCGCGCTTAAAGCACTGCGCAAGTTGAATAGCACCCGCGTCTTTCCCATGCCTCGTGCGCCATAGATCAGCGCCGGCGTTTTCGCTGCGGCCAGACGCAGCAACTTGGCCATTTCCCGATGTCGCCCGATCAGCGGTAGTTCCGACAACGCTTTCAAGTGCGAGGCACCGAGTTGCTCTAATACAGTGGAAGACATTGAGCCATGCTGCCGTCTGTCACAGAGTGGCTCGCGCTCCATTTGAAACGACAGTGACCTCCACCTCCGTAACGGCGATCATCCCGCTATTCATCATGGTTTCAAGCACAGGCAAAATCTGCCGTGCCTTCTCTGGACTCTCGACGATGGTAATCACAATCGGTTGATCGGTTTGGAACAGATGCCCGCGGTGCAATTCAGCCGTTTCACCAAACCCTTCCAGCGCGCGGAAGGCCGTTACGCCAGCGACATTCAATTCGCGGCAGCGATGCACGATGGCTTCATAGAGTGGTTTGCCACCATACTTATCGTGCTCATTGACGTAGAGGCGAAGTAGCTTAGCGGGTTGGCCGTTCATTCCTGTAACTCTTCCTTAAGTAGGTAGTTCATGTCCGATATGGTGTAACTCGACGTCCGAAGTCACAATGATTCCGTCCTGCATCATCTCGGCCACGACACGAACAAGATCGTCAGTTTTTTCGGGTTTTTCAACGACGGAAATCATGATGGGCGAGTCGCGCGACAGGCCAAAGCGCCCCTCTTTACGGGTACGCCCATTCGCACCATAACCGAGAATGCCGCGATAGACGGTGGCCCCCGAGAAATCCATCATCCGCAGCTTCTTCACGATGGCTTCATAAAGCGGTTCGCCGCTTTGTTTATCGGATTCCCCCAAGTAGATGCGGACGAGCTTGGCCGCCGTGTTTACGATCTTCTTGGGAGCTTCCGGCTCGAGCCGTTTCGTTTTCGCATCCTTTGCGATGCACTTCACAACCGTTACGTCCTGTACGGCAATCAGCCCGTCGGTCACCATGTCGTAGAGGGTGGGAAGCAACTCGTCGACTCGTTCCGGCGTCTCAATGAACTCGATTCGAACACCGGCGTGTTCGGCACTGTATTCGCTTCGTGGGTTGTTGAATTGTTCATGCGAACCGAACCCGGCATCCGCGCGAATGAGTGTGGCGCCTGCCACATGCTTGTGCCGAAGGAATCCGAGAATCGCAGACCAAAGGGTATCGGGATGAGCCCGCGTGTCCTGATTCAGGTAGATGGTTACCTTCTTAGCATTGCCTTTAGGGAGCATTGTGAAACATCCTCCTGGACCAAAATATCGCTTTCTTTCGGGCATTGCTGCCGTCGCGGGATTTTTGGCTCGAAGTCAGGCGGGAAGGCCGCGCTGGAACTCGCTTTTGAAATGACTCGCCACATACGAACTTCTCGCTGTAGGAGTCATTGGCCGCTGGCGCGGCAAGCAACGGCGAACTCCACCGCCGCTTGAAATTGTACAAAATTGCGCTGGTTGTGGTCACGCAGCTTCGCGAGATATCAGGTAAACTGGGCTCAGAGTAAACGCCCGGCAACACACTGCGCCGAGGCGTGGCGATTTTTGGCGGTGGAGTTCGCCTGACAACCGCTGCTTTTGCAGCCAATGACTCCTGCAGCGGGACCGCTGTAGGCCGTCGCAGGTTGACCACCGGTTCCCGCACGATATGGTTCGTGAGGTGAACTGGTATGGAAAATGTTTGGCTTCTCGCGGCTCTTTGGCTTGGCCTCGCGCTAGTCGCGACCTTGCTTTCAATTTGGTTTCGAATCTCAACGGCGCTCTCGGAAATCGTGGTTGGGACTGTCGCCCAGCTTATTATTGGCGCTCTGATCGGTTCGGGGGCTCTGGGCGCAAAAGCGTCCTGGGTCAGCTTCCTGGCAGGAACCGGCGCTATCGTTTTAACTTTTCTCGCCGGCGCAGAGCTTGATCCCACGGTTTTCGCCCGCAAGTGGAAAGAGGCTGTCACCGTTGGCTTGGTCGGTTTTTTTGGGCCGTTCCTCGGCGCCGCCGCAGTTGCTTACTATGTTCTGCACTGGGACTTGATGGCAAGCTGGTTGGCAGGAGTTGCGCTCTCCACCACCTCCGTTGCGGTAGTGTACGCCGTCATGCTGGAGACAGGCTTCAATGAGACGGACTTCGGTAAAGGGATCCTAGCCGCCTGTTTCGTGAACGATCTAGGAACCGTAATCGCACTGGGCCTGATCTTTTCGCCGTTTACCCTCAAAACTGTAATCTTTATCGTTATCGCCATCGCGGTGTTCGCAATTTTGCCATTTCTCACACCGTGGTTTTTTCGCAAGTATGGTGGCCGCGTATCGGAATTGGAAGCAAAGTATCTGCTTTTACTCTTGTTCGGCATGGGAGGTCTTGCGACGTGGGCCGGGAGCGAGGCGGTTTTGCCCGCGTACATCATAGGAATGGTTCTGGCGGGAACAGTCGGTAAAGATCATCAGTTGATCCGGCGGTTGCGAACATTGACGTTCGGACTTCTCACACCGTTTTATTTCATTCGGGCAGGTTCGCTAGTGTCCGTTCCCGACATCGTGAGAGCCCCGCTGGTTTTCCTGATTCTGTTGGCCACCAAAATGACAGCCAAACTTGTGCCGCTTGTGCCTACGGTTCGATCGTTCAATTACATTGGCCATGACGGACTCTACTACTCGCTCATGATGTCCACCGGGTTAACGTTCGGCACAATTGCTTCGCTGTTCGGACTGCAACATCACGTCATCACGCAGGCTCAGTACTCCTTTCTGGTAGCAACGGTGATCGGTACCGCCATTGTTCCAACCGCGATCGCAAACGCATATTTCTCGCCTAAGCATCTGCTAACCAAGAAGCAAGAGTCACTATCTCCAGAACGCGAGATTTTCGGTGAAGAGGATGTGCAAGAGATGTCTTGACGCAGGTGTCTCAGCAAAATTCGCGTTAAAATGACGCGCATACATGTATCTGTTTCGAATTTTCCGCTCGTTCTTGCCGCTGCACAATCCTATTGGCTTTGGAGCCAGTGATTTTGTAGTGCTAGCGCTAGCGGCTTTACTGGTGGGGCTGCTTTTGGGAACCGCCTATGTGGCGCCTTACGCCCAGAAACTCAGTCATCGGACTCTTGCGTGCATGGGTCTGCTGTTTGGTTTGGCGATTGTGCTGCGCTTGGCGCTGCTACCCCAAAGCCCCGTTCCGATTCCGAGCGGAGCCGACGATTTCAGCTACCTGCTGCTGGGAGATACGCTTGCGCACCTCCGACTGGCAAACGCGACTCACCCGATGCACCAATTCTTCGAAGCAGTATTCATTTTGCAGGAACCCACCTACGCGTCCATCTACCCACTCGGACAGGGTTTGTTTCTGGCGGTTGGTCAGATGGTAATGCGAGGTCCTTGGGCCGGCGTGCTCGTTACGTCTGGAGCATTCTGTGCCTTTTGTTACTGGATGCTGCGCGCATGGGTTGCACCCATCTGGGCATTAGTGGGAGGATTGCTGGCTGTAATCGAATTCGGGCCGTTCAATCCGTGGACGAACAGTTATTGGGGAGGATTTGTTTCGGCCATTGCGGGCTGCCTGGTTTTTGGAGCCTTGCCGCGACTGAGAGAATCGGCGCGGATACGCGACGGTGCGTTGCTTGGGGCCGGCTTGGGGTTGCAGATTCTGACACGGCCTTTCGAAGCGCTGTTTCTCGCAGTGGCCGCGGGGATCTATCTGGCGCTGGCATTTCGTGGAAATTGGCGGACTGTCGTCGCGGCAGTTGGGGTGATGGCGGCAGCGCTTACTGTGACGCTTACCCAGAACAAAGCCGTTAGTGGCAGTTGGACCACGATGCCGTATTTGCAGAGCCGTTATGAGTATGGCGTGCCCGCCACGTTCACGTTCCAACCCAATGCCGTCCCTCACCGCGCGATGACAGCAGAACAGGAGCTTGACTACAGAGCGCAAGCGGCCATTCACGGCCCTGGAACAGATAGTGCTTCCGAATATTTTGGCCGCTTGGCTTACCGGCTCCGCTACTTGCCGTTTTTCTTACTGCCGCCTTTGTATTTTGCGATTGTGCCATTTCTGCCGAGTCTGCGGGAATGGCGGTTTGCGTGGGCCGTTGGCACAATCTTGCTGTTTGCCTTGGGCACGAATGTTTATGCGTACTTCTACCCGCAGTACCTTGCCGCCCTTACCTGCGTATTTGTGCTCATCAGTGTCCAAGGTTTGCAAAGGTTGCGCAGCGCATCGCGAAATTACGTAGCGCTGCTGTGCGGAGCATCTTTTATTTTCTGGTTTGGACTCCACCTTGCCGGTGACAACGATCTGCTCGCCATGACGGCTTATCAGAGTTGGTACTACATCAATCGAGGCGATCCGCAGGGGCGTGAGGCTGTGCAACAGAAACTGGCGAAGTCACCGGGACGGCAACTGGTTTTCGTCCGCTATTCAGCGTCCCACCGCTTTGAAGAGTGGATTCACAATAAGGCCGACATCGATTCAGCCCAAACTGTATGGGCCAACGATCTGGGAGCTCAGGAGAACGATAAGTTGATCCATTATTATCCGCAGCGGACGGCTTGGTTGCTGGAGCCGGATGTGCGCCCTCCCTTGCTGGCGCCTTACGCAGGCGAGACTCCAGTGTTTGAGACAGTACACTGAGGCTATCGCTACCGCAAGATGTCACGTGTCCGTCTGTCGATATTGATTGCTGTATACAATGAGGCTAACTCGATCAAGACCGTACTTGAGAGAGTGCTTACGGGTCCCGCGTCCTATTTTCAAGCCGAACAGATTGCGGTGGAATTGATTGTGGTGGACAACGGGTCGCGGGACAGATCCCACGACGTGGTAGAAGAGTTTTCACGCGCGCATTCCGAGGTTTCGTTGCGGCTTATACGGCTTGCGGAGAACGTCGGCAAGGGCGGGGCCATTCGCATTGCGCTCGCGCAGGCGAAGAGCGATTTTTCCATAATTCAAGACGCCGACCTCGAGTACGATCCAGCAGATTATCCGAAATTGCTGAAGCCGCTGGTTGCCGGCGAGGCAGACGTGGTACTTGGGTCGCGATTTATGAACGATCTTGAGCGCAGGCCTTTGGGTTTCTGGCAGGCGGTAGTGAACCGCAGCATCAGCATGGTAGCTGGAATGGCTGCCGGGTTGGCGCTGTCAGACGTAGAAACCGGTTTCAAAGCGTTTCGGACATCATTAGCTCAAAGCGTTCCATTGCGGAGCGATCAATTCGGGCTCGACCCTGAACTGATCATCCAATTTGCCAAGCGGCATGCGCGTTTCATAGAGGTGCCCATTACTTATCGGGGGCGCACATCGGAGCAAGGGAAAAAGATTCGCGCTTGGGACACACTCGACGCCTTCGGAACGATTCTTGGGACTTGGTTGTTCAGCGCGGCATACAAAGATCCCGGCACGAACATTCTTGCGACGATGTCGACGGCGAAGCGCTTCAATCGATGGATGGCCGATACGATTACGCCCTTCGTGAAAGGTGACGTGTTGGAACTGGGTGCGGGGATCGGTAACCTCACAGTCCTTCTCTCAAAAGGGGGGCATCACTATGTGGCGACAGATACAGATCAAGAGCATCTGTTTGAGTTGCGGTCGCGCCTGGAATACCGGCCCGATATAGAAATTGTGCCGTTTGATTTCTCGGTGGTCAAGGAGGTCGAGCGCTTCCGACAGAGTGCCGACACAGTGGTCTGCCTGAATGTCTTGGAGCACATTCAGGAAGACTGGGCGGCGCTGGCTAGTATTCACTGTTGCCTCCGGCCGGGAGGAACGGCGATTGTTCTTGTGCCGCAAGGGCCGGAGCTTTTTGGAAGCATCGACGAGATTTTAGAGCACAAACGACGTTACACCCGAGAGGAGCTATTGGAGAAGATGTCCGCGGCGGGATTTAGAGTGGAGCAGATTATCGATTTCAACCGAGCGACTCGGCCGGGATGGTATCTGAACAGCCGCGTGCTGCGGAAGCAAACCATTAGCCGAATGCAACTGCGCATCTTCGACCTGCTGGTACCACTCTGGAGGCGGGTGGACGATAAACTCCCATGGCCCGCGAATTCGCTGATTGCCCTTGGTGTGGTTGATCGCTGAGTATGCCCCCCGATAGCAACGTGGGATTCGCGCCGTCCGATTGGGCGCTCGTTCTCATAACAGGTTTGCTTCTGCTGAGCGGCTTCGCATGGCGGACCGGGCTGCGGAGGGCTTTCGAGAGGCTGGCTCAGATGAGGCGCACATGTGTTGTGTTGCTTTTCTTGCTGCCAATCTTAATGCGACTGTTGCTGCTGCCGTATCATCCCATTCCGACGCCCGATATCTACGACGAATTTAGTCAGTTGCTGGTGGCGGATACATTGTTGCACGGACGGTTGGCGAATCCGCCCCATCCGATGCATCGGTTCTTTGAGACATTTTTCGTTCTGCAACAGCCGACCTATAGTTCGATGTATCCCATCGGTCAGGGGTTAGTTTTGGCGGTGGGCCGATTGATTTCTGGCATACCGTGGACGGGAGTGTTGATGGCCACCGGCGCATTCTGCGCAGGTTGTTACTGGATGTTGCGCGGGTGGGTTGCGCCGAGTTGGGCTTTGCTTGGCGGCATGTTGGCGGTGATGGAGTTTGGACCGCTGTGTCAGTGGTCGAACTCTTATTGGGGAGGAGGATCGCTAGCCGCTGCAGCGGGTTGCGCTGTATTTGGTGCTTTGCCGCGCATACGTCGATATGGGAGGCCGCGCGATGGTTTTCTGCTCGGCATGGGATTCGGCGTGCATATGCTGACTCGCCAGTTCGAGTCAGTGTTCCTATTGATGTCGGTGGCGCTTTTCTTTGCGCCGGCCTTGCTGCACCGTGAGAAATGGGCTGGCGTTTTGCGGATGTGCGGATATGCATCGCTGGCTGTTATGCCGGTCGTGCTCGTCATCCTGTTGCAAAACCGGGCGGTGACGCATAGCTTAACCATGCTGCCTGAACGGTTGCATCAATATCAATATGGAACTCCAATTTCGCTTACTTTTGAGAATATTCCCATTCCGCATGTGCCGCTGACGGCTCAGCAGGAAACCGACTACAAGGCAGAGTCTCTGCAACATGGGCCAGGAATGGATTCGCTGGAACGGTTTCTTCTGCGGCTGGAATATCGCGTGCGCTATTACCGCTTCTTCTTTTTACCGCCGCTGTACCTTGCGTTATTTGCTTTCTTCTTTACACTGCGCGATGGACAAATGGGGTGGTGGGTCGCGGGGGCGCTGGGGATTTTTGGTTTGGGGACGAATCTCTTTCCATATTTGCTTCTCCATTATTTGGCCGCTGTTACGTGTCTTTTTGTGCTGGTGAGCGTGGTGGGACTACGCCAGTTCAGCCGTATTCGCATACGACATGCGGCGATCGGCGAAGAGGTTGCGCTGGTGTTGATCGTGCTGTGCGCCGCGGAGTTCGTGGGGTGGTATGGCATGCACTTATTCGAGAGCCCCAGTCTCTATCCGATTCTCCGGTACGAGACATGGGATTCGATTAACCACGAAAACCCGCAGCGCCGCATCGAGGTGAAACGGAGATTGGCGGCTATTGATGGGCGGCTGCTGGTGTTTGTGCGATATTCTCCCCATCATATTTACCAGGACGAATGGGTCTGGAACAGCGCCGATATTGATGGGTCGCGTGTTGTGTATGCTCGGGATCTTGGACCGGAGGAGGATGAAAAGCTGATCCGGTATTACCCGGAGAGAAAAGTGCTGTTGTTAGAGCCGGACGGGGCAATTCCGCAACTTGAACCCTACAGTGTTAACTAGTAATGAGGCAGAAATGATGGAATTTAAGACGTTAGGAAATACCGGGCTTTTAGTTTCGAAGTTGTGCTTTGGCACGATGACGTTTAGCGGCGCTCAAGGAATTTGGAAAGCGATTGGCACGGTCGATCAGGCAGGGGCGGAAGGGCTGATCAAGGCATCGGTTGAGGCTGGGGTCAACTTTTTCGATACCGCCGATGTTTACTCAGACGGAGAGAGCGAGAGGATGCTCGGGCAGGCTCTCAAGAACCTGAACATCGCGCGCAAGGATGTGGTGCTGGCCACCAAGGTGTTCGGGCGTGTGGGCCAAGGGCGTAACGATGTTGGCGCGTCGCGCGGACACATTATGGACGCGGTAGAAGCGAGTCTGCAGCGGCTGCAGACAGATCACATCGACCTCTACCAGATTCACGGCAATGACGTGATAACGCCGGTGGAGGAGACGCTTCGTGCACTCGACACGCTCGTTCAGCAAGGTAAGGTGCGCTATGTGGGCTGCTCGAACTGGCAGGGCTGGAAGATTGCGAAAGCGCTGGGGATTTCGGAGTTCAAGAATTTGGCGCGGTTTGACACGCTGCAGGCATATTACTCGATTGCCGGGCGCGATTTAGAGCGCGACATTGTGCCGTTGCTCGAAGAGGAGAAGATGGGGCTGCTGGTATGGAGTCCGCTCGCGGGGGGATTGCTTTCGGGCAAATTCAGCCGGGAGAATCAGAAGCCCGAAGGATCGCGGAGATCGGAGTTCGATTTTCCGATTGTCGATAAAGAGCGCGTTTGGAAAATTCTGGATGTGATCGCGCCCATTGCCAACGCGCATAAGTGTAGTCCGGCGCGGATTGCGCTGGCGTGGGTGCTGACGAAGCCGTTTGTGACGAGTGTGATTGTCGGGGCAAAGCGGCCGGACCAACTGCTGGATAATCTGGCTGCGCTGGATGTTCGACTCGCGGGAGACGAGATCAAGCAACTAGATGAAGCGAGCGCGCTGCCGCCCGAGTATCCAGGGTGGATGCTGCCATTCCAGGGCGCGACCCGATTGGGGCCGGCACCGCGTAGCTAGAACGCAAAAGGCGGAAAAGGTGTCCACAACATGATTACCCGAGCCGCATTCGTCGGGTGCGTTATTTCGATCAAGCTTCGATGCGGAGATGTTGCTCGATCCACGTGAAGGATAAGGTCAGACACCATTGTTGGACACTTTTCTTCATGCCCAATGGTTCAACGGTCCGTGCCCGTGCCCAATCCCCGGCGCCGTCCCGATCGCCGCTTGCACGAAGCGTTTGGCTCTATCCACCGCCTTTTGCAAAGTCATCCCCAACGCCAGATTCGCTGTAATCGCCGCCGACAAAGTGCAACCCGTCCCATGCGTATGAGGGCCATCCACACGCACGCCCGCGAAACGCGTCACCTCGTCGCCATCGAGCAATAAATCCACCGGTGGCCCATCCAAATGTCCCGCCTTAATCAACACAGCCCGGCAGCCCGCATGGCAAAGGCGCCGAGCGGCGCGCAACATATCTTTCTCGTCGCGAATTTCCAAACCGCACAAAAGTTCGGCCTCGGGGATGTTCGGCGTCACCAGATACGCCTCCGGCAGCAGTTCGTTCTTGAGTGCCGCTTCCGCTTCCGGCGAAATCAGCCGCGCGCCATGTTTGCTGATCATCACCGGGTCGACAACCAAAGGAAACGCAAACTCGGCTGCGAGCGCCGCCACCGCTTTCACCACTTCCAGACTGCCCAACGCCCCAGTCTTAGCCGCATTCGGCGGAACGTCGGAAATCACTGCTATAACTTGTTGCCTCACCAGATCGGCCGAGAGCATTTCCACGTGCGAAACAGAAACCGTGTTCTGAACAGTGACAAGCGTAATGGCCGCCATGCCGTAAACACGGTGCTGGTGAAATGTTTTCAAGTCGGCTTGTATGCCGGCCCCGCCGCTCGGATCAGATCCAGCGATCGTCAGTGCCACAGGCAGCATCCTCTGAGCGTACCGGAAATTTATTGAAAAGACGCGCTGCTTGTGCTCTGGCCCGCGGAGTTTGCCACACCCACCGTCACTGATCCGACTAATGCGGGATTGCCGTTCGTCACTGGAAAACTGGCTTGCAAAGAGAACAAACCGCCATCCGTATTGCCTGTAAAGAAGAGCTGCTGAAAACTCGAAGAGGCATTGTATGAAATCGGACTGCCAATCATTTTCCCGCTCGTGTCGTAAAACGTGAAGGAAAGCTCACCTGCGCTATACGTGTTGTCGTAGCCGCTGACGGTCACGAGTAAATTTGGGTTTTCCGCTACCGCCTGTGCCGACGTGAGCCGGGGAGTAGCTGAAGGAATAGTGAACGATTGCGTATACGTTGTTGCGTCGGGAAAGGCGACAGAGAATGTGATGATGCCCGCCGTAGTACCTGTCTGGAACGCAATGCTCGATAGGCCGTTATAGGTGGCAGTTTGCGCGCCAGAGGCTAGGCTGATGTTGAGTTCGCGGCCTCCTGTTGCCGGAAACACAACGGCCGCATCGTCTGTGACATTTGCCACCGACGGAGCGAATTCCAGCGTGATGGTCCCGAGTGCCGAAACCGGCGAGGGCGCACTCAATTGAACCGTCAAATTTAACTGTTGCTGGCTGCCCATCGTTCCAGTCGTCATGATACTAAGGCTTGGTAATGCTGAGGTCAAGCTCATGCCGGTCAGCGAGAAGTTCAGGCTACCAATGGCAAGGCTGCCGGTAAAGGTGCCGGCGGAAACGGGTGTAAACGCTACTGTGAAGGTAATTGGAGGGTCTCCCGGCGCAATGACAACGGGCAACGTTGGCAGCCCGCCGAGAGAGAATCCGGTTCCGGACACGGTAATTGCGGGAATTGTCACTGAATTGGCCGAGGTCGCGGGGTTCAGAACGCTAAACGTCAAAACGACACTAGCTCCGCTGCCGGGAAGAACCTGCCCGAAAGAAATCGGCGTAGCGGCTTGCGGCAAAGTCCGGATTCCCGTCGAATTAGTGTAAGAGATCTGCAACGCATCAATAGGTGCAACAATGATGCCTTCGCCCTGAATTGGATAGGTGTTTGATCCCACCTGCAGCTCTACCCTCGCCAAACCGCTTTGGCTTGGTGCGAACGTCACGTTGAAATTTGCCGATTGGCCCGCTGCGATCGTCGCGGGCACACTCGAGGCGTCGAGCTCAAAAGCGATCGGTTCATTGGTGTTGAGAGTTTGCAATGAAATGGCGGGAGCCGTCACATCACTGGTGCTCCCATTCTTGAGAGTAAACGTCATGGTGCTGGTTGCACTCATGGAAGTATTCGGAAAATTGAGCGGCGAACTACTGGAAGGGGTGAGCGTGACTGGCCCACTAGCTGTCTGATAGCTCAGTGTGAATTGAGGCGCAGTAGCCGTTCCATTTAAAGTACTGACATTCAACAAACTGAAGGGGCAACTCGTTCCGCAGGCACCTTGCTGGATCTGAAATGAGAGGTTCAAGTAGGCAACGACGGCGCCCAGGCTGGTTGGCGTGAAATTGAGAGTGTATAAAGCGAACGCACCGGGCGCAAGAACCTCGTCCTGGAAAACGCCGGTCACCGAGAAATTTGGATTCGCAGCCGACGAAGTGGCGGAGGTCGATACCAGCACCGCGCCGAAATAGACGTCGTCAGAGGAGGTATTGACCATCTTGATCGTGATTGCGCTATTGCCGCCCACTGGAGTGCTCGCCAGGGAATAGACTGCGGGCAGGGGCGTGTCCGGCAACGCCCCGGCGGGGTCATATACGTAAAGTGTAAACGGACTTGTCACCTGGCCATTGGCAACCGCGGACAAAACGAACAGAACAGCCAGCCATAGACGTTTCATCGGGCAACCCTCGCCACTGGAGATGGAAGCAGAAAGACGTTCAGCTTTGCCGTATCCAGATAAACCGCCCATCCTGTGCCTGTCGATCGCGATGTGACATGCAACCAGTGATTGGACATCTTTTCCATCGTCAAATCGTCAGCCGGCAGAGCCTGCCGGCTCAGTTGAAGCGTCTGCCGGTTAGCGCCAGGCCGTTCGGCGATCAAACCCCAAGCATCTTGCGAAATAATCCAACCTTGTTGCGTGGAGACCGAACCCTGAGAGCCCGGCTGTAAGTCTGAACTGGTTACGCGGCCCGATGGCAGCGCTACTGAGATCCGCGTCACCGACGAATCTGCCAGCACGACGAAGAAGTGCGCTGTCGTATTGGACGCTAAACTGACAAACGTTACCCGACCTGCGAACGAGGAATCGTCAATCGGCGTTTCCACGAATTGAGTTCCGTTCCAGCGCAGCAGCATGTGTTTCGACGGTAGCCAAACCGCAGCGGACTGCGCCGATGAATCGATATCCAGTAGGGGTAGGGGCTCGGCGGATGGGTACTCACCCAAAAGGGCGCCGTCGGCCCGTAAGAGACGGATCCAGCCATTGATGGCTAGCAAACCCGCGGAATCCGAAAACGACGCACCGTCCGCCCTGGCGATGGCGCGCGGCTCCACAATGAAATTGGCCGCCACGCCGCGGATCGGGTGAACCGAGCCGTCGGCATAACGGGCTACGCCAAGCTGGGGAACCTTCAACTGGGCATCGAGCCCGGCGCTCATCGCGAGCAAGACCCAACTGCAAAGTGCGAAGTGTTTCATAAATAAACCAGATATCGAAACTGGAATGATTAGTGTCCGAGAGTGATGGTCGGTGTGCCGACGGAGACACCGGAGGTAGATCCCGAATCACCACCGCCGCTTTTGTGACCTTTGAGCGCGATCACCGTGCCCGCTCCTGCCGCCGCTCCCGCAGCGAGCAGAATCCACAACACCTTATGACTTCTGTGCGAGCCGCTTGCACCGGTGGGCGCGTTCGTGATGCTTACAGCCGGCTCCGCTGCACCGCCGCTGCTGGCCTCAGGTGGGTTCGGCGTCAGACTGTACGGCTTTTCGCTTGGCGCCGAAACAGTTCCGGGCTGTGGCGCCTGTAATGCGATCTCCGGCGCTAGTGGGAGGGTCGGCTTCGGGGTGACCGCCGCCGCCTCAACTGGTACTGACACGACACTCACCGAGGGACGATCTGATCCGATCTCCTGAGCAATGATCAACCCGGTATGCAATGTGCCTTTGGCTGCCGTGACTCTGAGTTCGACTTGCCCGGAGTATTCTCCCCATTGGATAACCGGGAAACGAGCGATTCCGGCCGAGTCCGAATACGCAACCCAGGCACGCAGTCCATTGGAAAAGCGACCGGTCGGACCGTCGTCCGGAAGGCGGAGCGCGACCGCGGCTCCCGACACAGGAGCACCGCCGGCATTCGTCACTTGCACGACGTAGCCCTTGGCTGAGGTTGATTGGGGATGGGCGGGACCTGGATCGTCTGCGACGTGAACGTGCAGTACTGCATCAAGGTCGGATTCGGCGGGAGCCACGGAGTTTGTTTGCGCCCAAATAGGGTTCAGGGCGATAATCTGGCACAGCAATAACGAAAGAAATCTCATATAGCCTCGGCCACGCTAGCTATACGAGTTTGATCAGGACAACTGTGACGTTGTCAGGTCCTCCCTCGCCCTTTGCGGCCTCGACTAAGTAGTGGCATTTCTCCGCCAGAGTTTTCTCGGAATCGAGAGCTTCATTCAATAATTTCTCACCTACGATGCCATGCAACCCGTCCGAACAGAGCAAAAGAATGTCTCCGAGCTGCATCTGCACGATACGTGTTGAAATTCTCAGCTCTTCTGCGCTGCCCACTGCCATCGTCAGCACATGACGCATAGGATGTTTCTTAAGCGCTTCTTCGCTGAGTCCAAGCCGTGCGCCGACCTCTGCGACCCAAGTCTGATCTTGCGTTAAGAGTGAAAGCTCACCCTTCGAACTGAGATACGCTCTGCTATCGCCCACGCTGCCGATCTGCAACCGCGCATCGCCGATATCGCGCGCAACCACCAGCGTGGTACCCATACCCGCAAGTTCCGCGTTCGTCTGAGCGGCTTGGCGCACTGCCCAATTGGCTTCCAAGAATCCCCGTTCGAGCATCTCCAATCCCGTTTGGTTCGCTGCGTTTAGCAGGTATTCGTACAACATCTCCGCGCTTAAATGTGAAGCGTATTCGCCGGCATTGGCTCCGCCCATGCCGTCAGCGAGTATGAATATGCCAGATTCGCTATCACTAATGAAGTAGTCCTCATTGTTTGAGCGAACACAGCCTGGATCGGACAGGCCAAAAGCTTCAAGCATCGGGAGCTTTGATTATACTTTCTATCAAGTTAGGGTATACACCTTCGATATTTGGGTTCTTCGCCTTTGACTGCAACTTCAAACGAGCGCGTGGCCAGCGGCTACCCGATGCCGGGGGGCTTGAATTGTTCCGCCGCGAAGTCATCGATTTTCCCGGTAAGGTCAGAACCGTTCTGAGTCTTGAGGATAGGGAATACCGCCGTCGCTGCTGTGATTCGAAACAGCATCGAATTGCCTTGGCCCTCCACTTCGTGCTCGGGACCGCGTATACCCAGTTTGTCAGCCTCGGCCTTTACCGCTTGAATTGAGCCGAAGCGCTCGGCCACAACCACGAAGCAGGGGCCACGCCATCGAAACAGCTGATCGCCCCCCACGCGGTTCTTGCCAAGATAGGCTGCAAATCGTTGCAAGACCGAGTCGCCGGCAGGAAACCCAAAACGCCGGTTCACGACGTCCAGATTCTTGAGAAAGAAGGCGATGACGAAGGTTTGAGTTCCAGACGAGCTTACTTCAGTGATTCGAGCCTCGGCCTGCTTTTGCGTAGGCAGCCCGGTGACTTGGTCATTTGCGGCGGCGGCGGCGCGGGTTGACTCAGAAACCCGTTCCTTGAGTTCGCGATTCTCCTGTTCGTGCCGCTCCGTTTCTCGACAAACGGTATCGACGATGCTGGCAAGTTTCTCTCGCAGCATGCGCATGTCCGGTACTTGGGAGGCCTCCTTCAAATCCCGTTGAACGTTGCGGAGAGTGTGCGCCGATTGCTCGCTCGAGGCACATATTCGGAGAAGCGACTTGGAAACTAAATCGATCGCCATATGTTTCTCTTTAGTGAGTGCCTGAATGTACTTTTCCAGGGATGCGCCATAGCCTTGGATCGTTCTGTTCGCCTCCCCCGCGAGCATTACGAGATCCTCAGGATTACCGGCTTGCTCAAAGCGTTGCCCGATCTCGCGGATGGCAAGGCGGAACTCGCCGTGTTTTTCGGAATCGAACTGAACGGCATGCAGAGCCCAGCCCTCGAGCAAAAGGCTTACAATTCTCAATAACGAAGCGGACTGCGCCGGTTCAGTTTCATTAGTTTTCCCGGCCGAGAAGATCATGCGCGTTGCCCCTTCCTCTCTACTCATCGGCGATGTCCTGGAAATTCGAGATAGCACCAGGGAAATAGGCCTTAAGCAACACACATGCCCTGCAGAGATAATAAGGGCTAAGGGCTTGTCAAGCTAAAATTCGCCACATCGGTCCTTATATCGCTAACCTATTTCGCCTTTGGCTGCAACATCGCTTTCAGTTGACGAAAGGCGGTCGAGTCCATAGACGTCTTCAAGCGGGCAGGGGCGAGGGGCTTGGCGCCGGGTGGGCTGACTCTTCGATCTTGTGCTTGGGCGAGTAAATCATCTGCTTCCGCGTCGTCCGGCGAATGATCTATCACTGCCTGTAATTTCTGTTGGGCCTCCTCGAACAGATTGCGCCGCAACAGGGCAGCGCCCAGATTGAAGAGATAAGAAACGTCCGCCGGATCTCCGTCCACCGCGCGCCGAAAATCATCAATCGCCGGCGGCAAATTGAGCTGATCCTCGGCAGCTCCCAGATTGTTGAAGACTTCATGCAGCGGCATCACATTCGCTACTTCTTTGAAATAGCCAACGGCGGCGTTGTAATCGCCCGACTGATAGGCGGCGATCCCCATGCGGAAACGCGCTTCCAAGTAGCGAGCGTCGGAGGCGGGCACGCGTCGCAGCCACATCAAAGCCTGCTTCGGGTCTTTGTGTTCCAGGTAGGACCGACCCAACTCAAACGCGGGGCTCACGAATTGCGGGTCTAAGTTGGCCGCCTGCAAAAACCACTTCTTTTGCTGTTCCTTGTCCGTGGAGAGAAGTCCATGGATATAACTTTCCTCAGCATCGAGGCGCGTTGCCTGCCGCCCGGTCATGAATTGCTCAAAGGTGGTGTTGGTATGTGGATCCATATAAGTAAGCAATTGCCATGCGAGATGCTGCTTGTATTTTGAAAGCTCCGAGAGTTTGCCGGCTTCCGAGATATCGGGCGCGTTCTGCAGTTTTCTGATGTCGATCAGCTGCGCGTCGATCACGATATTGCTCTCTTTCAGCTGAGAGACACCCGGTGGTAGTTTGACGTCGTAGCTGCCGAAGATAACCATGTCGGCTTCAAGCGCTTGCGATAGCCGGATGATGGAGGCCTTGGTGAAGTTGGCTTCCGGGCGGAGATCCAATCGCTTCATGCCGGCCATCGCGGTATTCCGGTCAAGCACGATTTGATTGGCCTGCGCAAAGTCCGCCCGCAGCGTCTCGGCTATGCTCTCGCCTACCCAGTTCAACTCCGAATAAGTTGAATTGTTCTGGAAGCGCAACACCAACACCGTGGCGGATTGAGCGAAGAGAGAAGCAGTGGCTAGCGAAGCCAGAAGAGCGGCTCGGAACAACGGCACGCTTCCATCGTAGCGTGCGGCCGGTCTTGCGCCAGCTGGCTGTGTGAATCGCGGTTTAGCCGCTGCCACAAGCTTGCCGGATCGCTATCGAAGACGTACTTGACGCCCCGCACGGTAGACCAGGCTCCTAGCCGCACCTCATTCTCCAATTGACCAGGGCCCCAGCCAGCGTAACCCAGGTAAACGCGAAACTTTGAACTGGCGAGACGCTGCGTAATAGACTTTTCCAGCAACGCCTTGCGCACTACAGAGTAGATGTCCCCCTGCACACGGTCCGCACTTTCCGGTTTTTCGGAGGTTCGCAGCAGGGCTTGCACGGCATCCGGCGAGACGGGCCCTCCTTCGTAAACCGGATCGTTGCCGGCGTGCAGTTGGGGAAACGCTTTAGCCAGTGTGATCTCCATCGGCCGGTTCAGCACAACGCCCATCGTGCCTCCGTCGTCATCGCGCCGGGTGATCAACACCACGCTCTCGGCGAAATGCGGGTCGCCCAGTTTCTCGCTGGCGATCAAGACCGTGCCTGGCGTAAGCCGCTCTCCCGCATTCTGCCCAAACCCAAAAAGCAGGCCGCTTACCGAGATCAAGCTCGAAAGCGCGGCTGCAACAACGGATTTCCGGGCCATCGAGATTATGTTACCCGAGCGCAAACCACAGCGGACGAAGCAGCAGAGGAGTCAGTAGCCCGTAGTCAGTAAGAACTTGCGGCCCCGGCGCATCTCCAGGAGTTGGGTTGGAGGCTATGTATTTTGACTTTCCTGACCGCAGCTTAGATCCGAGCGCACCTCGTCCGCAATTTCCCTAGGTTGAGGTGATGAGTAAGGGCATGGGCATCCGCCGGAGACACCGAAGTTGGAGCGCGCCACATGGGCGCGATGTCAGCCCTCGTCACCAAATTCGTGTTCAAGCCGCGACGTAGCGCTTCACCGTAATGTCTCGCCCCTGCGTTCGCGTCTTGGCCACGTCGTAAGCCAGCTGCATGCGAAGCAAATGCTCCATATCCGGGCCAAACGCCTTCTCGATACGCAAGGCCATTTCCGGCGTCAGCTTGGCCTTCCCATGCAAAAGGTCGGACAGTGTGGCCCGGCGAACCTTCAAAATCTCTGCTGCCCTCGAGACGCTGAGGCCCAAGGCTTCCACAATCTCGGTTTTGATCAAGTCCCCTGGATGGGGTGGATTTTTCATCGGCATCGCTGGCCTTCTAATGGTAGTCAATCAAATCAATCTCGCTGGCACTATTGGTCTTTTCGTCATAGCGAAAGGTCAACCGCCAGTTTCCGGTGACAGTCAGGCTCCAAAACCCTTTCAAGTCGCCCTTCAGCGGATGCAGCTTCCAGCCTGGAACCGGCCGAGTTGCTCCAGTGTTTCGGCGGTGTCCATCGCCAACAATAGATTGCGCACTTTATCCGCCATACCGCTGGGTACGCCTTTGGCGTTTCCGTTTTCATGGAGCTGCCTCAGCCCTTTGTGGCGAAGGCGGACAAGCTGCATTCAATCTTATAGGTTTAGTATGTACGGCGATACCGTACATGTCAAGCATTAGGAGACGACAAATAGGGACACGCATGCCGTGTTGGTCCAAACGGAAATGTTTTCACGGAGCCCGGAATCCCCCCAAAAGACATACAGGGCAGAAACCGTTCCAGACCAGTGAGTGGAGTACCGGCGAAACTGATTTCTACCCTGAGTGCTGGGCCTCTCGCGATTGCCAACCGGCCCAATGCCAAATCTGCCATCCGGGCGCGAATTCCTAAACTGCAGCCACCTCCCCCGAGATTACCTGCCGATCAAGCACCCGCGCCGGATCTGTTAAAGTTGTACCGCGAAGCGGCTGCGAAAGCTAGTCTTATCGGTCTCTTCTTGCGCCGTTTTCAACACGTTTTATCTCTTGTAATCAGTGGAACTTATGAACCTCTCGCTGTTTGAAAAGTGTGGAAAAAACATGGAGGGTCCTTTATGTTGAGCGTCCTCGGCAAGTCAACTGCCGGATCTTCCGTCTTGAAAATCGATTTCGACGGAGCCTTGCTAGCCGTTGACGATCTGCTGCGCCCCGAACCAATCGATACATTTGTCGTGCCCGGCTTTATCGATCTGCAAGTGAACGGATTCGCCGGCGTCGATTACAACGATCCTGCTTCGTCGCACGAATCCATCGCCGGCTCCATCCAAAAAATGTTCACTACCGGCGTGACCCGCTTCTTGGCCACCATCATCACGGGCTCGGAAGAACGCATCACCGGCGCCATCAAGAATCTGGTCGCCGCCAAACACAAGTTCGCCTCCGCCCACATGCCGGAAGGCGAAGCACTCGCCGGGCTGCATATCGAGGGTCCGCATCTTTCTGCCGAAGACGGCCCGCGCGGCGCCCATCCGCTCGAACACATCCGTCCGCCCAGCATTGCCGAGTTCAACCGCTGGCAAGAAGTCGCCGATGGCAATATTCGCCTAATCACCCTTTCGCCAGAGTGGCCTGACGCTCCCTCTTATGTCAGCGCCGTTGTCCGCCAAGGCGTCGTCGCCAGCGTCGGCCACACCAAAGCGAATAGCGATCAAATCAAAGCAGCCGTGGACGCGGGCGCTACTATGTCCACGCATCTAGGCAATGCCGCGCACGCCACGCTACACAAAACACAGAACTACATCTGGGACCAACTCGCCGAAGAACGCCTCACCGCCAGTTTCGTCGTCGACGGCATTCACATTCCCCCGGTCTTCGTTCATTCCGCTATGCGCGCGAAAGGCCTGGAACGCAGTGTTCTGGTCACCGACGCCGTCATGCCCGCCATGTGTGAACCGGGTCCATATAAGCTTGGCCAAGTGGAAGTGGAACTGCGCGCCAACGGCAGCGTGGTGCTGCGCGGAGGCGAGCGCCTGGCTGGCTCCGCTGTCCGCATGAATCAGGCCGTAGGCAACACCGTGAAGCTTGCTTCAATCAGCCTCCAGCAGGCAGTCACCATGGCCACTACCAACGCCGCGCGCGTGGGCCGCATCGCCGGACGCCAGCGCGGCCTCGTTCCCGGCGAAAAAGCAGATCTCGTTCGTTTTACCTGGGACGCCGAAAACTATTCACTCACTATAGTAGAAACAATTGTGGCTGGTATCTCAGTCTACAAATCGTAATATAGAAGCTGGAAAAAAAAATGGCATTCACTCTTCCGAACCTTCCCTATCCATCTGACGCCCTCGAACCGCACATTGACAAAACCACGATGGAGATCCACCATGGCAAACATCATGCGACTTACGTCAATAATCTCAACAAAGCGCTGGAATCGGCGCCCGAGTTGCAGAGTAAGACCATCGAGCAGTTATTGGCCAACAACTTGGCAGTCGTAACCGACTCAATCAAGACAGCCGTGCGCAATAACGGAGGCGGCCACTTTAACCACTCGCTGTTCTGGAATCTTCTTTCGCCCAAGGGCGGCGGCGCACCCACTGGCGACATTGCCAGCGTCATGACGGGCACCTTTGGCAGCTACGACGCATTCAAAGAAAAATTCGCTGCCGCCGCCACCAGCCGTTTTGGCTCCGGGTGGGCGTGGCTCGTGAAAGATTCGGCAGGCAAATTCGATATCTTGTCTACGCCCAATCAAGACACACCCATCATGGACGGCAAGAAGCCCATTCTAGGGTTGGATGTTTGGGAACACGCCTATTATTTGAAGTACCAAAATCGCCGCCCCGAATACATCGCCGCCTGGTGGAATCTTGTCAATTGGGACGAAGTCAACAAGCAGCTGAAGTAGTGTCTAAAGAAAAGCCCGCAGCAGAGAGCGGGCTTCTTCCTGCACATTCTCTTCATCGCCAAAACCGGTTAGCCAGTGGATGTCAGCTTCCGGGCGAAACCAGGTGATTTGCCGCTTCGCATAATGGCGGGTACGCAGCTGGCACTCGGCGATCGCCTCTTCCACTGTTACCCCCTGTGTCAGCACGCGCACCGCCTGTCGATAACCAAGCGTCCCAAAGGCTTTCGCCTCGGGAGGAATTCCGCTCTTCAGCAGCGCTTCCGTCTCCGCCAGCAAACCGGTTTCAAACATCCACTGGGCACGCCGGTCAAGCTTGGCATAGAGTGCGGCACGCGCCGGACGCAGTCCGATCTTAAGAACGCGAAACCCCGCCAAGCCCTGCCGCGGTTTTGCGGGCTCGCTTGCCAGCTCAATCGCCCGCATTAGTTTCTGATGATCGTTCGGATGAATGCGGTCGGCTGCCGCCGCATCTTGTTTGCGCAGAAACCTATGCAGCGCCGCCGGCCTGCGCCGCGCCAAGTGGCCCAGCCTTTCGCGCAACTCCGGATTGCGCACCGGCGCCGGCGACAACCCATTCAGCAACGCTCGCAAATAGAACCCCGTACCCCCCGCGATCACCGGCAACGCACCGCGCCCTCGAATCGTTTCGAGCACCAAACTGGCCATGCGCGCGTAGTCGCCCGCTGTCAGTTCACAGTTCGGGTCAATCACATCCAACAAATGGTGCGGAACACCCAACCGCTCCGCTTCAGGTGTTTTCGCCGACCCGATATCCAATCCCGCATAGACCTGCACCGAATCGCAATTCACCACTTCACCGCCAAACCAGGCCGCCAAGCGGACAGCGAGGCTGCTCTTGCCCGAACCCGTAGGACCAACCACCGTTACTAATGGATATGCATCAGGCACAGACATTCGTTAATTGGAGTTATACTCAAATTGGTCGACCTGAATCGTCGAAAGGTTGGCAATACTTCCAATCAAAGTAGTTGAATGCCCCACTCCCACTCTAGATCGCTGACAGCCAAATGTCTCCTAGCCGCCGGTCTCGCGGCGACTCTTCTGCCGGCCAATGCCGCTCAGAAATCAGATATTCCCGTTCTGCCGCCCGCCACCAAACAGGCCAACTCACCCAAGGCTGCAGCATACTATCACTACTCGCTGGGGCATCTCTACGCCGAGATGGCCGCCTCCTACGGCAACCGCAGCGATTACCTTAATAAAGCCATCGAGAATTTTCGCTTGGCAATGAAAGAGGATCCAGAAGCCGATTTTCTAGTTGAGGACATTGCGGAGCTTTACCTCGCCGCGGGCCGCGTCAAAGAAGCCGTCGACGAGGCGCAAAATGCCCTCAAAGCGAATCCGAACCAACTCAACGCGCATCGCGTTCTGGCCCACATCTACCGCAACCAGATTCAGGGTGACGGACAGGGCCGCACCAATGAGGGAATGGTAAAGCGCGCTCTGGAGCAATATCAAATCATCGCAGGCAAAGACCCCACCGACATGGAAGCGCTGATCATGGTAGGTGGTCTGAACCGCATGCTTGACAACTCGGTTGACGCCGAAGCCGCCTACAAGAAGGCGCTCGCGATTGAACCCGACAATGAAGATGCCCTTGTCGGTCTCGCGGGCATTTATGGCGAACGCGGCGATACCAAGACTTCCACTGAGTTGCTGGAACGGCTTGCCACCAAGAATCCTTCCGGACGCGCCTATGCCATGTTGGGCCAGAACTACGAATCGATGAAGGAATACACGCTGGCAGCGGATGCCTTTGCTAAAGCTTTTGAACTGGAGCCTGGTCAATTGGAGCTCCAGGCCGAAGAGGCGAAGGACCGAACCGAGGCAGGCCAATTTGATGAGGCTGTGAAGCTTTATCAGCAGCTTGCCGATGCCAAACCTCTTGACCCTCAATATTACGTCCAGATGGCCGAAATACGCCAGGATCAAAGGAACCTTGGGGAGGCCCGTCGTCTGATCGACAAAGCCAAGGAAATCGACAAGTACAGCCCAGAGGTGCGCCGTGCCGACGCTTTGCTGCTGGCCGACGAAGGAAAATTTCCAGAAGCTATTGCGGCAATGAAGGCTCTTCTCGACATGACGGCCAAATCCACCTATGATCCGCAGCAGAAATTGCTACGGGCCGATTTCCTGTTTTACCTGGGCCGCTTCTACCGCTTCAACGAACAATACGACCAAGCAGTCGATACCTTTAAGCAGATGATGGCGCTCGATCCCGATGATGCGGCGAAAGGTGCCGTGCAAATTATCCAAACCCATCGCGAGGCCAAAGACTATGCCAAGGCTCAGCAGGAAGCGGATGCCGCCATCGGTACCTATCCCGACGACCGCGGGATCCGCAGCGAGCGCGCTCAGTTACTCTCCGATCAAGGCAAGACCGATGCCGCCGTGGCGGAACTGCGTAAGCTCTTAGACGGGAAAACCGATCTCGAAGTCTACGTGGATATTGCCGAAACCTATCAAAAAGGCCACAACTACGACGATGCCGCCAAGGCCCTCGATTCGGCAGAAAAACTTGCCAAGGACGATAAAAGCCGCGCCGCTGTGCTTTTCAGCCGTGGAGCGCTGTATGAACGCCAGAAGAAGTATGATTTAGCGGAAAAAGAGTTTCGCCGGGTGATTGATGCCGACGCCAAGAACGCCTCCGCGCTCAACTATCTCGGCTACATGTTGGCCGATCAAAACGTCCGCCTGTCGGAAGCGCAAGATTACATTAAGCGCGCAGTCGACCTTGACCCCACTAACTACGCTTTTCTCGATAGTCTTGGCTGGGTCTATTTCCGCCTTAACAAACTCGACGAGGCCGAGCAGCAGCTGGCGCGCTCGCTGCAATTGAGTGCGGAAAAAGACCCGACCATTCACGACCATATGGGCGACGTTTATTTCAAGGAAGGCAAATTGAAACTTGCCATTTCGCAATGGCAGTCGTCGCTCAAAGCGTTCAATTCCAGCGCGCCGGGCGATGTGGAGCCTGACGAAGTGGCGAAGGTGCAAAAGAAGCTGGACAGCGCTCGCGTCAAACTGGCTAAAGAAGAAGCCCCGGCCAAGCGGAACTAGTCCGGCCGGACAGGCAAAAGCGGATTAAGAGCGGATTAAAGACGGTTACCGTGGCAGTATAATAGGCGTCATCTCTTCTAGAGGCGTATCTATTAAAATGTCCAAGAATAAGACTGATGTTTTGTTAAGGATTTTCGCTGTTGCTGGTTTGACCATGGCAACAGCGTCGTTCACGCTTGCCCAGCGCGGTGATGAACACGGTGGGGGACATGGCGGCGATAAAGTGGGAGGGGGATTTATTCCGGCCCACGGACCTGCTCCGCATAAGGGTCCCGCGAAGCCGGCGCCGCAAGCAGGTCACCCAGACAAAGAAGGTCACCCAGAAGCGCCGCACGTTCACGGCAACGGCCAATGGGTTGGCCATGATCAAGGGCGCGCGGATGCAAACTTCCATCTCGACCATCCGTGGGAGCATGGTCATTTTAACGGCGGGTTCGGACCCGGTCACGTTTGGCATCTAGCAGGAGGCGGTCCAGGCCGTTTCTGGTTCAACAACTTCTACTGGAGCGTAGCGCCCTTTGATGTCGCCTATTGCAATGGGTGGCTTTGGGATTCCGACCAGATTGTCATTTACGCCGATCCGGATCACGTAGGCTATTATCTGGCCTACAACCCGCGTCTCGGTGTTTACGTTCACGTATTGTATTTGGGTAATCAGTAGCGCGAAAGGGCTGCAAGTGGTTTAGGAATACATCGCTTGCAGCTCTCACTTCGTAAATTTCTTCCGTTGGCGCACGACTTCTCCCACCACCATCACAGCTGGCCCACTGATCTCCACTTCACCCTTGGCCACAGCCCCAAGTTCCGTTTCGACTACACGCTGGTCCGCCATCGAACCTTGCTCCACAAACGCCACCGGTTCACTCACATTTCGGCCGGCCGCTATCAGCGATTCTGCAATCAAAACCCGCTGCTTCGTCCCCATTAGAATCACCAGGGTGTCAATTTTGGCGTAAGGCGCCCAGTCCATATTCGTGCCGGTCTTCCAATGCCCGGTCACGACGGCGAAACTGCGCGATACCTCTCGAAACGTCAGCGGGATGCCCGCTAGGCCCGGCACTGCAATCGCCGAACTAACACCTGGTATCAATTCCACCTCAATACCGTGTTCCAGTGCCACAGCCCACTCTTCCGCCCCCCGTCCAAAAACGAGCGGATCGCCTCCCTTAAGCCGCGCCACGGTTCGTCCCGCCGTTGCATGCTCGAGAATCAATTCAAAGATCCGCGCCTGTTCCCGTTCTTGCTCGCCATCGTGCTTGCCGACATAGATGAGCTCCGCTTCGGGGCGCGCCAAAGCCAACACTGCCGGTGTGGTCAGCCTGTCATAGAGCACTACGTCACACTCGCGCAGCACGCGCGCGGCCTTGAGCGTTAGCAATTCAGCGTCGCCCGGGCCTCCGCCAATCAAATAGAGTTTGCCCGTTTTCAAAGTAGGAGCTGCTACAGCACCGCCTCCACCAGCCGAGGGCCGCTAGCCTGCAATGCCGAAGTAAATTGATCCACAAACTCGCGCGGTGTGGTCGCTCGGGTCGCTTCCACACCAGCGCCCTCCGCAAGCTTCACCCAGTTGAGATCGGGGCGCCCGACTTCGAGCATGTCATTTGCCAACGGCCCCAAATCTCCAGCGCCGGTACGCCGCATTTCCACATCCAGGATCCGGTAACGTCGATTAGAGAAAATCACTACCGTGACGTTCAAGTTTTCGCGAGCCATTGTCCACAGCGCCTGTAGCGTATACATCCCGCTCCCATCCGCTTCCAGCGCCACCACTTTGCGGTCTGGACACGCCACCGCTGCGCCCAGGGCCAGCGGCAACCCTTGCCCGATTGACCCGCCAGTCACCGGCAGAAAATCAAGCCGCCTCCCACACCCAAGCAGCGGCACAACTGCCTCCGACGACGAAACCATTTCATCTGAAACAATCGCGTCCTCCGGCAGATGAAAGGCGATTGCGCGCCCTAGCGACTCAGTCGTCAATACCTCGCGACCATAAATACTATGAGTTCTGTCTCGCGGCCCCCCCGACGGCTCCGGCGCTGGGAAGTGATCCGCCAATACCTCCAGCGCGTAAAGACCATCTCCGTCTACACCCGCCAACACCGTTACTGCGCAATCGTCCGGCAGCAATGTGCTTTTTCTGCCTGGATAGGCAAAAAACGAAACGGGCGCCTTCGCCTCAATCAGCACAACATGCTGCAGGCCATGGAACTGAGCCTCTGCCTTCTCTGGAAAATAGGCAACGCGCTGCGGCTCAAAGCGCCCGCCACCCAATGCTGCGCGCGACGTGTTGCGGTCATAGAACAAACGGGCACCGCTTCCCTTGGTTATCCGTTCCGCTGCCGTCAATCCAGCATCCACCATGGTTTGGCCGCCCATCAGGACACCAGCTTCAGGGCCCAATTTGCGCAGCAAAAGCGCAGCCTCCTCTATGTCTCGGTCGCTTGCCCTTGCACGCTTCAAAGGCCACGCCCAGTCGCCCTCTTCGCCAGCTTCACTCCACGAAAAATCAGCGGGCACAATCAGCGTCGCAATTTGTCCCGGCGGACCCATCGCCGCTTCCACTGTTTGTGTTGCGAGCGCTCCCATCTCCGCGCTGCTGCCCACCACTCGCACCGAGTCGGATATCGTACGCGCAAACGCTGGCACATCCGCACTCAAGGGTGCATCGAACTTCTGATGTGCCGTCGCATGGTCGCCCACAATATTCACAACGGGCGAACGCGCTTTGCGTGCATTGTGAAAATTCGCGAGTGCGTTTCCCAGCCCCGGACCCAAATGCAGCAGAGTCGCCGCCGGTTTCCGCGTCATCCGCGCGTAGCCATCCGCCGCGCCCGAACAAACACCTTCAAACAAACCTAAAACCGGGCGCATGCCGCTCACCCGATCGAGCGCCGCTACAAACTGCATTTCCGATGTCCCAGGGTTCATAAAACAAATGTTCACCCCGTTCTTCAACAGTGTCCGCAGCAGACACTCGGCGCCGGTCATTTTCACTTCTGGATTATACTGGGTCGTCCGCGGCGCTTCGAACGTGATCCCGCGCTGCCTGGTTTGACAAATATCTCGCCGCGCGGCGAAACAACTCGGACACACTCAGCGCGCGGTCGGCATCGACAATCTCTTCAATACTGAATGCGCCCAGGCTGCGATAACTCTCAAATTGAGATTCGTTAAACCATTGGTCGCTTGTCGGCTCTTGCGGAAACTGCGGGCTCACACTCGCATAGTTCTTCACATCTGCCGGCTCATTGCCAACCATTACCGGCTTAATGTAGAGAAGCTCTCCCGGCTCTGCGCCTTCGTCAATCAAGTCATAGCGGATCTTCCCTAACGCGCAGCGTTTGCCCTCCGCGCCAAGCGCCCTGTCGATTTCCATCCCCCACGGGAACTCGATCGGAATCCCAAAATCGATCCGAATCTTGCGGACCGCGGCGCCCAAGTCCTCTTTAGTGTAATCGTCATCGGCTCCCGCGTCCACCGCAACAATGTATTTGCAGCGTCGCAGCACCATCTCATAGATGCCCAGATTCTCAAAATGGCCGCCGTCGGAAAGATAGACATAGCGGTTGCTGTCGTCGGTATTTCCCAGCGCTTCATCCAGAAACGGTTTAATGCCGAACACCGGGCCGTCCTTGTCCCAAAAGCGCCGCCCAGCCTCGCCGGGATTCGCCAGCCACCAACCCAACCGTGCATTGAATAGTGTCATGACAAGGGCGGCCAACGGCGACGAATGATAGCCCATATTCGGACTGGCCGCCGCACCCGAGATAGCCATTGCGGTTCCCAGCGTGAGCCCGCCAGGCAATCGGCCGTGCCCAAACGTGGTTGACGGCTGGTAACCCACGCGGAAACTTCCCGAGTGCAGCCGCGTCATCGTAAAAGACTCGGCTTTCCGCTGCTGCCACGCCAGTTTTGAACCTCTTACCAGATTGAGGCACTGATTCAAAACGTGCAGCGGTTTCTGCACGCTCAGATTCTGTATAGGTACGTTGTCGTCCGGATCAAAACCAGTAAAGGGATTCGGGTCGCGCTTGGTATTGGAAGCTCCCAAATAGGCGCGGATTAAACGCATGCGGTACATGGCGTGAAGCGAAAACTTGTTCACGTTCACCCCGTACGATGCCAGCAGTGCAAGCGCGACCTCAACCACCAACAACGCGCCACTGGCAAGCGGCACTCCCGCGTTGTGAAGACGGTCGGCCAGATAGCCATTCGCGAACGTGAGGGCTACACCAACCGTGATCAGAAAAAGCAAAGCACAGGCGGGAAGCAACCAACGGTCCACGATTCCCGCCAAACCCGGCGATTCAGCGGTCGATTGCGATCCGCTCGGCGGCCGCGAATCGGACCGCGCGCCCGCCTGCGTCACATACCATCCAAGAGCCGCGCCCAGCGCTGAAAGACCGCCCTTCCATTTCGCGCTCAGCTCGATAAGCCATACCGGCAACAGCAAAACGTTGCAGAAGAACAGCAGCCAGCCAAGAGTTGCAATCAGCATCCAGGCTCCGGCTCGCGACCACCATTCCCGATCGTCATCGTTGGTAACTTTGCTGCTCACGCCGACGGAAAGAACGCCAACCATCATCAAGGTTGCTAGCACCAGCGGCACCGCGAAGCAGGCAAAGTGCAGCCGGTCGTCGGCAGTCTGCGGATGAATATTTCGTGCTACCAGCGAGACCAGCCAGGCTCCCAGCGCGCCGGTTGCCACCGAGGCTATGCAAGCAAAGACCAAACGAAGCGGCTTAATATTTGCTGGGGCGAAATTCTCGGAGCGAGTGAACTTTGAAACCGCGATGCCGAGCAAAACTCCGCAGAAATGGATGCCGGCACCAAAAAGCGCGAAATAACGTCGCGGCATGGCACTTGCTTCCATGTCCGGCAGCCAGCACCACCAAACGGCCATACAAATCGCTCCGGCAATCAGCGGCAGCAAACACGAGTAAACGAAGGTCTTTTCCGTATGCCGCCCGTTCCCAAAGCTCGGCAGGTCGTGCAGCAGTGAACCAGTGCCCACGGCGCCGCAAACAAACCCTAGCCAAAGCAGCCAGTTGAAACTCATTGGCAGCGGGTGTCTCAGGCCTAGATTGAACACCACTGGCACTAGGAGAGCAGCCGCCACGAATGGCAACAGAACGAACCAATTCAATAGAATGTTGCGGACCGTCGTCGCCACCAGCGTCCAGGTGTCTCCCGAAAAAATGCCGAGCCGCGGACTTAGGTAATTGGTGTAGTTCCGCAGATACAAAAGCGGTTTAGCTTCAGGATCGACCTTGCCGGCTGTTCGATACGCCAAATGGCGCAGGACGTCTTCCACCCCCGAGCGGCTTACCCAGGAACTGAACCACGAACCAATGTAGCCGCCGCCGGAAACGGTAGACAGAAAATCGAACTCGGCCAGCAACCTGGGTTTCGCTTCCGTGCCGTCCGGCGCCAAAGAATGCTTCGCCAGCGCCTGCAAGACGCCTAACGAAAAGGTTGCGCTGCGAATGCCGCCGCCGGAAAAACACAAAGCAGAGCGTTTGCGCCTGTGCAGCATGCGAACCAGCGGGTTCAGGCAGCGCACCTCCGCGTCTTGCGCCAGCTGACAGCTCGCGTCTTTATCCTTAGGCTTCGGGTGAGGCGCTGCCAGCACAGCCTCGCGTTCTTTTCTGCGAACGTCGGCTTCAACAGCCAATAGCTTGTATTCGACTAAATCGCGCTCATCGCCTTCGTCGAGAGGTAGAACATCTCCTAACTCCGCCAGCAGAACTTCATGCAGGGCTAAGACTGACCCTCCGTCATCCTTCCCTTGCAATCCGCTCATGCCCCTCCCTGCGCCGCGGCTGCTGGCTGACTAACGACGGACACAATGCCGTATCCCGCTGCCAGTGAGCCATCCACAAAACTTAAATTGCCTGGCCGCCACTCAGGGTCGAGCTGGCAACGCACCACCACGCTATTGGCAATGGCGGCGTCCTTCGCAATGTGCCGGCGCTTCGGAAAGCCCCAGCCCACGTTCCACGATTCGTGGAATTTATTCATGGCGTATTTCGCTGCTAGCGGATTCGCATATTGCTGGGCAACGCCTTCATCAACCTGAATGCCCAAGCCGCGCGCCTTGTCAATCATCCACGATAACGGAATGTCGGAAAGCTCCTCCACTCCCGGCGCCTGATCTGGCTCTCCGCCTCCCACATCGCTGTGCGCGCCGGTGAACCAAATCTGTTCAACGTGCTGATCCGCAACCGGAGCTCCCGTCCACAGCGTCGGCATGAACTGTTCCCGGCGCTCGTCCATTGCCAGGGCCTGGAACGCGTTCTTGATTTTCGGATTGAGACTCGTATCGAGAAATCCATACAGAATCGGATCATTCAAGCCAACTGCGGCAGGTATGCCCAGCGACCCAACCGTATCCCATACTCCTACCATCTTGATGTCCGCGGCGAACATCTTCCACGGCGCTAGCTTTTGCAGTTTTGCCGCGCGATTCGCGGGATCGCGATACGCGTCGAATGCCAGGTTTACCATGTCGTCGCTGAAATTTGCCGTTGGCAATCCGCAAGCAGCGATCATTCCCGCCAGACTGCGCGCCGTGTAAGCCCCACGGCTGAATCCGAAGATGTAGAGATCGTCGCCTTGCTCGTACACGTGCGAGATTTTCGTATAGCCTTCTTTGATCTTTTGCCAGAGACCAGTCCCAAACGCCCCGCCGAGTAGCATTACGACAGGATTGCCGTCGGAGCCAACTCCGTCATCGTATAGTGGGATCTGTTGTCCCGTGGTAAGTAAGGCTTTATAGAGCTTGTAAACATTTGTTCGCGTGATGGCCTTATCCCAAGTGCCATCCGTACAATAAGCAATGCGTTTACTCATGCCCGCATACTATACCAAAATCAACCATATTGAAACACTTCTTTTTCACTGATACCTGACGCCCGCTTGAAAATCAGGAAATGACACCCACAAACGCAGAGCCAGGCAATGTCGGCTGGGCCCCGCGCCTCGCGATCGCCGGCGCGGGCCTCGGCGGTCTCACCATGGCCCGGGTGCTCCATGTACGCGGCATCGACGCCGTCGTCTTCGAAGCCGAGCCGTCGGCGGATGCACGCGCTCAGGGTGGCACTCTCGACATTCATACCGAATCGGGGCAGCTGGCCCTGCATGAGGCCGGGCTGGACGCCGAGTTCCACGCGTTCGTTCGCCCGGAGGGTGAGGATCTGCGGATCGCAGATCGCACCGGACGCGTGCTGGTCGACAAGATCACCCCCGACGACGCGCCACGCCGACGACCCGAGATCGACCGCGCTGCACTGCGACGGATGTTGCTCGACTCGCTACCCGAGGAGACGGTTCGCTGGGGCCAGCGACTCCGTCGCGGCATACCTCTGGCCAAGGGGCGGTATCGGCTCGAATTCGAGAATGGCGGCACGGAGATCTGCGACCTGCTGGTCGGTGCGGACGGCGCTCATTCGCGGGTGCGACCGCTGGTAACCAACGTCCAACCCGAGTTTACCGGGGAAACCATGATCGAGCTGAGTATCCCGGATGTGGACCGTACACATCCAGAGATCGCGAAAATGATTGGCCGGGGCTCGTTCTGGGTACTCGCAGATCAACGCTGCCTGGGAGCCCAACGCAATTCCCATGGCCTAGTCCGCGTCTATCTCACGTTGCATACCAATTCGGATTGGATCGCTTCTTCCGGCATCCCCTTCGACTGCCCATCCAAGGCCCGAGCCGCATTGGCCGACCTGCTCTCCGGGTGGGCCCCTGAGTTCCGCGCTTTGTTGGCCGCCTGCGATGGGCCGGTCATACCTCGGCGAATCGAAGCGCTGCCCGTCGGGTTGACGTGGCCGCCGACACCTGGCGTCACCCTAATTGGCGACGCCGCGCATCTGATGCCACCGGTGGGTGAAGGTGCCAACATGGCGATGCTCGATGGTGCCCGGCTCGCTCTGGCCCTTGCCGGCAATCTCGCGGACCTAGCCGGCGCCCTCGCCGCATTCGAGGCAGAGATGTTCGCGCGCACGGGCCCGGTCGCTCGGGAGTCTGCCGAGACCGCCGCGATGCTTCAGTCGCCGACCGCTGCACAGGACATGGCGCGCTTTTTCGGCGCCGGCCAGACGTCATAGGATGGATCTTATTTACAACTCGTTGCGCTAAAGCGGAATATTTCCATGCTTTTTGCGCGGCATAGTGTCGGTTTTGTTCGCCAGCATTTTCAGCGCCCGAATCACTTTTGCGCGCGTTTCGTGCGGTTCTATGACGTCATCCACATATCCACGTTCCGCTGCCACGAACGGATTTGCAAATTGATCGCGATATTCATCGATCTTGGCTTGCCGCAATTCTTCCGCGTTCTCAGCCGCTTGCAGTTCGCGTTTGTACAAAATGTTCACCGCACCCTCCGGACCCATCACCGCAATTTCAGCCGTGGGATACGCGAAATTCACATCTGTCCGCAAGTGCTTTGAGCCCATGACGCAATACGCTCCCCCGTAAGCTTTGCGAGTGATCACGGTGATTTTCGGAACCGTCGCTTCTGCGTACGCGTACAGCAGCTTGGCGCCATGCCTGATGATGCCGCCGAATTCCTGGGTTGCGCCGGGTAAAAACCCGGGAACGTCCTCGAACGTCAAAATCGGAATTTGAAACGCATCGCAAAAGCGCACAAAGCGCGCTCCCTTAGTTGACGAATTGATATCCAAACAGCCAGCCAAATGTGCCGGTTGGTTGGCCACAATGCCGATTGTTTCTCCCGACAAACGCCCGAACCCAATGACTATGTTTTGCGCGAAGCGCTCAGCCACCTCAAAGAAATAGCCTTCGTCCACCACATGCCGGATCACGTCTTTAATGTCGTAGGGCTTGTTTGATTCCACCGGAATCAACGTGTCCAGTTCCTTGTCGGCGCGATCGTCGCTGTCTTTTGCAGCCACGCGCGGCACCCCGTCCAGATTGTTTTGCGGCAAGAAGGTCAGCAGCTCGCGAATGTGCCGCAAGCAATCTTCGTCGTTCGGCGCCTGAAAATGAGCCACGCCGCTGATAGAGTTATGCGTAACCGCGCCCCCCAGGTCTTCTTTGGTGACATCTTCGTGTGTGACTGTCTTAATCACCTCTGGCCCGGTCACAAACATGTGGCTGGTGCCTTCCACCATGAAAACGAAATCAGTCAAGGCGGGCGAATAGACCGCGCCGCCCGCGCATGGCCCCATGATGGCCGAGATCTGCGGTACGACGCCGCTGGCCAGCGTATTGCGCAGGAAGATGTCCGCGTACCCGGCCAGCGACGCAACGCCTTCTTGAATGCGCGCACCGCCTGAATCGTTCAATCCAATGATGGGGGCGCCGGTTTTCAGCGCCAGATCCATCACCTTTACGATCTTTTGCGCATTCGATTCCGACAACGATCCCCCAAAGACCGTGAAATCCTGGGCGAACACGAACGCTGGGCGGCCATGCACCAGGCCATGCCCAGTAACGAAGCCATCGCCATCGATGACAGTGTTCTGCATGCCGAAGTTCTGGCTCCGGTGCCGCAGCAGTTTGTCGAGTTCTTCGAAGGTTCCTTCGTCAAGCAATTGCGCAACGCGCTCGCGAGCGGATAGCTTTCCCTCGGCGTGCTGGCGCTCCTGGCGTTCGGGGCCGCCGCCTTCTTCGGCGCGTGCGTGTCTGCGGCGGACTTCTTCAAAGCGGTTCGTACTCATGCCTGTACCATTAGACCTGTACATTAAACAATCTCATGTCCGCGGGACTTGTTATCGGCACGGCCGGCCACATCGATCACGGGAAGACTTCTTTGGTGGGCGCCCTCACGGGTATGGATACGGATCGCCTGGCTGAAGAGAAACGCCGCGGCATTTCCATTGATCTCGGTTTCGCTCACCTGAAGCTCGCAAGCGGCGAGCGTCTGAGTTTCGTGGACGTACCGGGCCACGAACGATTTATCCGCAATATGCTGGCCGGAGCAGCCGGCATTGAAGCGGTTTTGCTGGTGATTGCGGCGGATGAATCGGTGAAACCCCAAACGCGCGAACACTTCGATATTTGCCGCCTTCTCGATATTCGCCACGGTCTGATTGTGCTGACGAAATTGGACTTGGCGACGCCCGCGCAACTCGAACGGACGATACGCGATGCACGGCGCTTGACGGAAGGCTCGTTCTTAGCAAATGCACCCGTGATTCCCGTCAGCTCGGTAACGGGCGCGGGCCTGGATGAATTGAAGAAGCAGCTGGCGAAGATCGCAAAACAGACGTCCCGCCGCGATGCGAGCGGCTTACCGCGTTTGCCGGTCGACCGCAGTTTTGCACTCAAAGGATTCGGGACCGTGGTCACGGGAACCCTTTGGAGCGGTACTTTGCACGTGGGCGACACCGTCCGTATCCATCCGACGAAGCGCGAAGCGCGTATACGCGGCTTACAGCGGCATGGCCAGGCGGTGGAAACGGCCGTGGCGGGGGACCGCACCGCAGTCAACCTTGCTGGGATTGAGCATGGCGAGATCAAACGCGGATTCACGCTCACCTCGGCTAACGCTTTAGAGACGACCACGCTCATGGATGTTGCTCTCGATTGGCTGAATCCATTGGCGCCGGCGACCAAGACGGCCCAATTTCTCCTCGATATCGGCACGGCCGAATTGCCGGTTACTCTCAAACCCCTCCGGGAGGGCTTTGCACGCCTGCACCTGACGGAACCAGTTCTCGCTTTGCCGGGAGACCGATTCGTTTTGCGCCGCCCGTCTCCCGCCATGACTCTTGCGGGTGGCACGGTGATTGATGCGTTTCCGCCGAGACGTCTGAATCGGGCCAAGACCTTCGAACGTTTGAGCAATCTTGCCGCCGCATCTCCGGCGCAACGGGTTGAAATTCTGACCGAAGAAAGCCCCAACGGACTTTCCATTGAGCAAGTCGTTCGACTCACGGGTATTCCAAACGCCGCGCATACTTCGAACTTAATTCTGGTGAATGGCCAACATCTTGTTTCGAAACACTGGGTAGAGCAACGGCGGCAGAAGCTTGTGGAATGGTTGCAACTCTTTCACATGAAACATCCCTCCGCCGTGGGAGCGCCACTCTCACAAGCCAGGCTTGGCATCGATCCTGCTCTGCTCGGCACAGTCTTCAACAACTTCAATGCCATAACTTTGCGCGGCGATCTTGTCTCGCTTGCCGGCTATCAGCCGCAAGTGTCGAACGCAGATGCCAAAGCGCTCGCTCAGATTGAGCTCGCATTCCGGCAGGCAGCGTTTCAACCGCCCGCGCCGGCGGACTTGATAACCGACAAGAACGCACGCGATCTTTTGGAAGCTCTTGTAAAGAGTGGTAAGCTGGTGCGCGTTTCGAACGATCTAATTTTTCACGCCGATGTCATCGCGCACATACGCCAGTCGCTCGCCGCGCATAAAGGCCGGCGCTTTACAGTTCCCGATTTCAAATCATGGACCAACATTTCCCGCAAGTATGCAATTCCGCTGCTTGAATACCTCGATCATCAACGCGTGACGAAGCGCGAAGGCGACGCGCGGGTTGTATTGTAAGGGCATGCCGACGTCCAACACGGTGCGCGTAAACCGCAAGGCCGCTGAGCGATTGCAGGACGGCCATTTGTGGGTTTTCGCTTCCGACATCGTCGACCGTGGCGACGCGCAACCTGGCGATTTCGTAAAAGTCGTCGATCAAGAAAGAAAGGCCCTGGGAACGGCGCATTTCAGTTCCACCTCGCAAATTGTACTTCGTCTGCTGAGCCAGCACGTGGAACCGATTGACGAAGACTTTTTTTTCAAACGATGTGAGGCAGCGCTGCGCTTTCGCGAACAGGTTGTGAGAAACACTAATGCGTACCGGCTGATTCACGCCGAAGGCGATTTGCTGCCGGGCTTGATTGTCGACCGCTACGCCGATTATTTGGCGGTGCAACTGCTGGATCAAGGAATGGACCGGCAAACGAGTGAAGTGATGAACGCGTTGATGCGTCTTCTTTCGCCGCGTGGCATTGCCGCTCGGAACGATGTCGCGGTACGGACCAAGGAAAACCTGCCACTTGAAACGAAAGTGCTGGCAGGAGAGATTCCCCCGCAAGTCGATATCGAAATGAACGGTCTGCGGTTGACGGCGGATTTGATGGGTGGACAAAAGACCGGAGTTTTTCTCGATCAACGTGAAAATTACTCAGCCGTGGCAGAATACGCGCGTGGTGGCCGGGCGCTCGACTGCTTCACCGGGTCGGGGGGCTTTGCCTTGCATCTGGCATCGCGCTGTTCATCGGTGGAGGCAATCGACAGTTCGGCGGCCGCGGTCGGAATGGCTCGCAAGAACGCGGCCGCTAACCGGATCGACAACGTAGAGTTTCGCGAAGGGAACGCCTTGCAATATCTCCCAAGCCTAGTTTCGGGCCGCCGGACGTTCGACTTAGTGGTTATCGATCCACCGGCATTTACTAAGTCGCGCGAATCGTTGGAACAGGCGGCGCGTGGATACAAAGAGATCAATTTGCGCGCTCTGCGCCTGCTGAATTCAGGAGGCATTCTGGTGAGCTGTTCGTGTTCCCATCACATGAGCGAGGCGCACCTGTTTGAAACGGTTGCGCAAGCCGCTCTAGACTGCGGAAAGCGGTTGAGGGTGCTGGAGCGGCGGACCCAAGCGCATGACCACCCAGTACTACTGACCGTACCGGAGACTCATTATTTAAAATGCTTGATTTTTCAGGATTTGTAATCGAATTACAGGCCAATCGAATTTTTCTATCCAGTACATCTCTATGTCACTTTCCCTTGTGTTTTAAGGTCTAAACGTAGTATCACAGAGTTTAATCCCCTGTCTGGACATAACCTTGCAGGACTAGTGTTTTTACTGGAAGTAGATTTCGAGTCCGGAGAAAATTTTATTATGCAAATTGGTACTCGTTATAATTTTGTTTCAGCCTTAAATCCGCAGCCACCGGTTCTGCCGACTACGGAAACAACGCTTCCGTGGTTTGCTATCCGCACTCGTTCAAATTTTGAAAAAGTTGCGGCGATCGCGCTTGAGAACAAAGGCCTGAGCGCGTATTTGCCTAGCTACCGGAGCCGGCGCCGCTGGTCTGACCGCGTGGTGGTTGCCGATACCCCTTTATTTCAAGGGTATGTATTTTGCCGGTTCGATCCA
>PMSX01000272.1 GCA_003167495.1 Bryobacterales bacterium
TAAAGAAAAGAGCCTTCGAACTAAAGGAAAGAGCGCTCGAACTGAAAAAAGAACGCTTCGCAGCGCCTGCTTCGCAAAACCGACCGGCTCCTATCCCCGAAACCACCCCCGGAGACCTCGAAATGGCCGCTTAATCCTGTTGAACATCTCATGCCCTTCACAACCCACGCCCTCAGTGTGCACACTCAAATGCCCTGAGATTCCACTTCCCAAATCTCCACTCCCACAACAGAGACGGACCCTTGCCGCCACCCAAAAAAAGGAGAAACTATTGAAATATCTGGCTATTCGCGACGACGATCTTTGCTTCTTCACGCAACCGGCCGAAATCGAAGCGCTCTATGGGCCGGTCTTCAATCGCGTGCCGGTTTCCTTCGCCTGCGTGAGCCGCACTGTGCCGCAACACCGCGACAAAGTCTTTTCCCATACCGCAGCGCCAGGCCATTATGCCTTGGGAGATAACCGGCCGCTAGTCGATTATGTCCGCTATCTTCTTCACAAGCGCCAGTGCGAAGTCATGGTACACGGCTACACCAATGAGTCCCGCCAGATCAAAGGCTCATGGCAGGCGGAATGCATTTGGAAACCCGCCGCCCAACTCACCGAAGAAATCGTTGCCGGCCGCGATTACCTCACCGGCCTCTTCGGCGTGCGTCCCAGAGTCTTCGTCCCGCCCGGCAACTCCATCGGACCCGCCGGTGTAGCAGCCGCCTCGGCCGCGGGCCTTGATCTCTCTGCTTCACTCTCGCTGCGTCCCAACCACGCTTGGTCGCGGCGCTATGCCGCCAACTACAAGCAGCACTGGACCTACTGGCTTGCCCATCGCCGCCCCTATCCCTTCACTCTCGATTTCGGCACTCACCGTGAGCTCGCCGCATATGCCCTCGATACCACTGCGGCTTTCGATCACGTCATGTCGTGTCTGCGCTCGTGCGCTGAAGCGGATGCGTCATTCGTTGTGTCCACCCACTACTGGCGCCTTGCCGATGACGAAGGTCTCCATTCGGCATTGTTGCGCGTCATTGATGCGGCGCTCGATCTAGGTTACTTGCCGGGAACCGTCGCTGAAGCCATTGCCGGCCGCCGTTATCCGCCCAACATCGTCAACATCTCACCCAAAGCCAATGCGAATTCCGCTCATTAATCGGGATTTCGGCGCTCGGCGCCGCGCCACTCTTCGTCAAGCCAGGCGTTGAATGCCGTTTGAACGTCAGCTCCCTCCACCCCCGCCCAAAAACAGACTACCGTTTATGGAGATTCTTCCCTTAGGCCTTACACTTCCTTTTTTTAAAGCCCAAGAATCGTGACAAATCAGACTCTGAACAATCCGCTGAAAGGTGCCGGATGACCGAGAAGGAAACAGCCCTACTGAACCAGTTCTCGGCTCCAGCTCAGGCCGCTTCAACTTTGCAAACAGGACAAGCCGATATTTCGTTCCTGGAAATCATCGCTAGTCTTTTGCGGCACAAAAAAATGGTGGGCTTCGTCGCACTTGTGACCACCTCTCTTGCTGTAGTTCCAATCCTGCTTTGGCCCCCTTTCTATGTTTCGCAAGCCGTCATCCTGCCCCCTCAGCAGTCCCAATCCTCCATCGCCGCGCTGGCGTCCGGAGCGATAGGCACCGGATTGGGCGGCATAGGCTCCCAGTTGGGTCTGAAGAACCCCGCGGATCTATACATCGCCATCCTGAAGAGCCGCAGCCTTGCCGATGAGATAATCGCGAAATTTGACCTGCAGAAAATCTACAAAAAGAAGCTGCTGTCCGACACTCGAAAGAAATTGCAATCCCGCGCGATCTTCACGAACAGCAAGGAGTCGGCTTGGTCCAAGTCGAGGCAATGGCCTGCGGCACCCCGGTTGTGAACACCAACATCGACTCTGCCGTACCCGAAGTCTCAGTTCACGGAATCACCGGTCTGACCGTGCCGCCGAAAAACGCTGAAGAGCTGGCGTCCGCCATTAATCTCCTGCTCAACAATGAGGAACTCCGAAAGCGCTGCGGTGCCGCCGGTCGGGTACGCGCCGCGAAAGAGTATACAGCCGATCTGATGGCTGAGCGGATTGAAGCCGTTTATGCAGATTTGGGAGTTCCAGCCCAGCCTCGCTCCACCGTACCTGAGCGGCCGAGATTTCCATGTCCCAGCAGTTGGCAAGGTTAGCGGATAAGACCGGATCATCTATGCAGCCCGCCGTCGAGCCAAAAGCGGAAAGGGTTGAGTAGGCGAGCTGCATCTGGCGCTCGCTATAAGTCGGAAGCACATTCTACAAATAGTCTATCTGTCTTGCCAGCGAGCGCTTTCTCTCGATATACTGTGCTAATTCAACATCGTGATCAATTTGATTCGCCAGGCCACTATATGACCCGGGCGAATTTTCCTGCATCTATCTTTAAACGTATGAGATTTGTAAAGGAGTGTTTATGAAGTCGGAGGCTATTAGAAATCTAAGCCTAGCTGCGGTTTTGATTTTGCTCATTGGGTGCGCGCACAAGAAGGTGGCCCAAACCCCCCTGCCGCCCGCGCCCGCGCCGGAAGTGGCCAAAGCGCCACCGCCGCCTGAACCGCCGCCCAAGCAGGAGGAACCAAAAGTAGCTGAGGCTAAGCCCGTGGAGCCTCCACCCGAAGTGAAGGCTCGTATTGAAGACCTGCTCGCCAAGTTACAGGACATTTACTTCGATTACGACAAACACGCCATCCGCGCCGACGCGGAAACAACTCTTCAAGCGAACGCGGTCGCCCTTCGTGAAATCTTGAAGCAATATCCTGGCTACAAACTCAAAATCGAAGGCTTCTGCGATGAGCGTGGCTCCGACGAGTACAATTTGGCGCTCGGTGACCGCCGCGCCAAGAATGCCCAGGATTTTCTGGTCAGACTCGGCCTGCCCGCCGATCAACTCGAGACTGTGAGTTACGGTAAAGAAAAGCCAGTCTGCACCGAACACAACGAAGATTGCTGGAAAAAGAATCGCCGCGCCCACACCACGCAAAGTTCGTCGTAACGTTCTGTCGTAACGTTTATAAAAGGCGGCGGATCACAGCGCCCACCGCCGCCTGGGCCAGATACTTTTCAGCGCCGTGGACTTCGGCGAAGCCGTTATCGACGATCCAGTCTTCGACGGCGGAGCCGAAGCAATTCTTGAGTTTCTTTTCGATGGCCACGACATCACCTTCGTCGGCGACATTAACCCACCACTTAAGATTCTCCGGCCATGTTCCAATCCCGGCGACGGGCTGGGGCGTGAGACGGTCAAAGATCAGGTTGCGGATGCCTAGAGGCGAACCCATAGTGATTAATCCTTCGATCTTCCATTCGGGATGTGCGCAGATCGCTTCATAGGCGACGACAGTGCCCAGAGAATGGGAGATAACGATCCTGGCGCCGGCGGGCGCGCTTTGTGCGATGCGAGCTTGAATCGCTGAACGAATAGCGGGCTCAGACATGTAGCGGTGAACCTGTTTGAGGTTCAGAATGAGGGCACGCTCGGCAAGACCGGCGAAGGTTTTCGACTGACTGAGGAGGTCGAGCATTCTTTGTACACCGCCTGGAAGAGCAGGGGGAAGAACGGCATCTTCCGGTTTGGGAAGGTTGGGGTCTTTGAGGCGCGCCTCCTGATACCAAAGCGTCAGGAGTGCTGTTTCGAAACCCGGTTCGACATCGCTCGCATCGAGCGGCGGGTCGGCGGCGGCCAGCACCCCTTTTGGGAGGAAGAGATCCCCGTAAGCGATGAATTGGAGTTGGTCTGCGAGGGCGGGATCGACGCCGGCGCTGGTGAGGCCTTTAGCGAGGGCGGCTCGCCATTTTGGTTGTTCCGTGAGGGCAGTAAGACGCTGGTAGCCGATGCCATGGATTCCCGTGATCATATGTTTAGTTCGATGCAGATAACACCGGAAGCGCAGGCTAAACAGATGCCATCGCTGTATGCCGCGATGCCGTTTACCTGGGAACCGATTCGGATCTTGAAATATGGTTCGAGAGTGTATAGATTCCAGACGATCACGGCACCATCGGGCGCGTCCGAAATCGCAAAGTCTTTAAATAGGGCGAGGCGGGTTAGACGACTCCGCCCTTTGCCAGTGTCGCTGACTCGGAGTAAGGCGACAGTGGACTTGTCCCACACTTTCAGAATTCCGCTCCAATGACCCGAGACGGCGAAACTAGAGGAGACGGCCAAAGCTGCGGTTTCCATAACGCCTTGTACAGGGATGCCGATAGGTTCCCCGGTATTGAGGTTCCAACGACAGATGGTGTTTGCGACCCTCGCCCAGAGGACGCCTTCATTGAGTGTCAAGCCGGAGTACAAGGGTTGATTCACGATGATCGGGTCGAGAGGTCGGAGGGGGTTTAGCGACCAGCGGAGGAGTCTGTGGCCTTTGTCCCCGCTAGCAACAAGAAATTCATCGTCCATGGCTAGAGAAGAGAACTCCCCGTCTGCGTCACGGATGACGGTGTCGAACTGAGTGGTCAAATTCTTAAGATGAACACTGCCATCATCGGCAATAAAGGCGAGGAGATTCTTACCGGCCGCGATCGGCGATGCATCGCTATTGCTTAAGCGAACAAATTGTTCTGATGTGTTCGCTAACTTGCCATCGCCGAGATTCCAGATCTGCAAGCGTTTATCCCAGTTGGCCGTTGCGACGAAGGGTTCGGCAAGGGCTACTTTGGCTGCTCCGGCTGACTTGGAATTAAGGGACCCTAAGGGCTCAGTCAGGTTTCGGTCCCAGATGCGAACCGAGTTGTCGTCCGCTCCTGAAACGATTGTGTCCCCATCAACAGCCACGCTTCGGACGAATAAGGTATGACCCGTCAGTGGACTGCGCAGCAGCTTTCCGGTTTTGGGATCTAGCAGGCGAACCGAGAAGTCGGGACCTCCACAAGCACAGACGAGCGTTTGGTCCGCAAGGGCAAAGGAATTGACAAACCCCTCCAACGGAATAGGCTCACTCAGCCAGCGTCCCGTCGCCAGATCGTAGCAACAGAAAGTTCGATCGCCAAGTGCCGCGATTATTCCATTGCCGGCGGTCAAAGATTCGGTGCTCTTCCATTTCGTTTGGATGGTTTTGCTTGCGGCGTCGTCAGCCTTGTCCCAAATTTCGATTTTTCCATCCTTCCCTCCCGAAACCACCAACCCTTTGACTATGGAAATAGCGTTAACATCACCAATATGTGATTTCCGCGGTTCTCCCACCATTTTGTAGGTCGATAAGTCCCAGCGGATGATGGTGCCGCCACTATCGCCAGATACCGCAAAACCGTCTCCCAGCGCCACGGCAAGTACTCGTCCCTTATGGCCGGTTAAGGGTTGACATTCTGGTTTGCCGGACTTTAGATCCCAGAAGCGAACCGTGTCGTCCCAGCCTCCCGACATAGCTAACAAGCCTTGCGCGGCCACGGCCGTGACTATGTTGTCGTGTTGGCCCGGGAGTCCGATGGGTTCTCCCCTAGCGGCATTCCAGAAGCGAACAGTTCTGTCATCGCTGCCGGAAACAATGATCCCGTCAGACAAAGCGACGGCCTTGACCCCGCCCGTATGGCCACGGAGCACTCGATGCGGAGTGGATACTTGCGACCAATTTGTCCATTTGGGATGCCATTTCCGGCGGATCTTCACCTTTTCACATTCAGCGTCGAGATCGGCCGCACCGTTCTGCTGGGCGACCAATTCGAGGTGCGAAATTCGGTCACTATCATCGCCGTCCACTAAACGGTCGGAAGTGAGGCGTAGCCAATTTAGGCGCAGCTTGGATTCGGCCGATTGCAGGTTCGTGGCAGCGGCCAACAAGCGCGGAGTGTTGGCTGCGGCCAGGAACTTGACGTCGAGCATGGCGAGCTCCAGTAGCTCTGCGTCTCCAGCGGCGGCATAGTTGGCGAAGTACTTCCGCGTGAACCAGTCTGCACGCAACCAATCTCCTTGCGGGATCGCATTAAAGAGGGCTTGCGCCATTCGCTGTTGGCGGCTGCTGTCTTGCTTGGGGTCGTGGAGAGCGTCGGCAAGCGCCTGATGGTATAGGCGGTAAACCGGGCGGCCACCGTCTTCGGCGAATTCCGCAATAAAAGCAGCGGCCAGATCGAGCACGGTCCTGACGTCGGTTTGAGTGAACAGCTGCCAAACAGAAACTGGCAAGCCCTGACCATACACATAAGCAAGCGGGAGGAGCAATTCGCGGATCTTCGAATCTCCAAGTTTGCTTCGTTCGCCCAGTTGCTTGAGGTAATCTGCAAAGGCCTCAGGTATGTTCTGTGGGATGCGTTCATGAGCGAGATCAATGACAGAACCACGCTCCATGAGAGCACGCGCAATGGTCCGGGCAACCAGGTAATTGCCATTGGCCCGTGCGGCTACCGCGGAAGCTACGGCCGGTGCTTGAGAAGCGTCCTCGCCTTTGTAAGGAGTGTTGCGTTTTTCCCCTTCAGCAAGAAGAAGACGCTGTACGTAGGAAGCAATGTCAGCGTCGCTGCGGTATTCGGGCAAGTCGAGATCGAGTTGGTCAAAGGCTGGGCCGAGATTCTTGAGTTCCGGCCGGCGTGTTCCAACAACGACTTGGATATGCGGATAGCCGCTGAGCGGGCGCAGGAGTTTGTCTGCGATATCGCAGGGATCTTGGGATTCATCGAGTGAGTCGAAGACAAGAACGGTATGAGTGGCGCGGCCGGCGAACAGTGTGAGAACGTCGTCGGGCTTGCCCTGGAAGCGAAGAGCAAGTGCCTCTTTCGTCTCGGAAAGAGTCTTACCGCGCAGGTTGAGGGCGAAGGTAATGCAGCCTGGAACGGGGCGAGTGCCGTCGGGCATGGTGGCCAGAAACTTTTGGAGTGCGGGTTGTTGCGCTTCCTCGGCATCGGAGGCGACGACGAGATAGCCCAGCAGAGCCGATTTGCCGCTGCCGGGGTCACCTGTGACGGCGATGGCGCGGCCGTCCGAAATAAGTTGGTTTAGCCACGAAATGATGCGTCGCAGGGCCGCCGTGCGCCCAGTGAAATACCACTGACCGCTTTGGAAGATGGCTTCCGAGCCGATGGCGCGGGATTTCCAGTGTTGTTGGAGATCGTTTTGGAAGAAGGGGCGATCTTCAATGGGAATGCCTTGCAGCGCTTCAGTTTTAAACTTTGGATTGGGAAGAAAGTCGGGCAGTTCGCCCGAGATGGCGCCGATTTGAGTGAGGCTCGCCTCTTGTGACTGTTTGAGTTTGTGCTTGAGGTCTTCGAGCAGCGTCGTGAGTTCGTAACGGCGGATGGATTCGCCACGGTCAGCGCGAACGAGTTGGTCGAAACTGACCGCGAACTCTCCGTCTTGAGCATATGCTTTGGGACGGGTGGTGGCGAGGAGCCAAAAGACGCGATCGGGCCTGTTATCGATCAGGTCATTAACGATGCTTTGCGTGTCCAAACCGGCCTGACCGCTATTACAGGTGTCGAGAATCACAAGAAGGTTTTTAAGTTCCTTGCTCTCGGCCAAAACCCGGAACAGATCTTCACTTGGCAGCGCGGTTGCAGTGGGACGATCCCAATCGGTATTGGGGAGGGAAAGATAGTGTCGATCTCCAATCTTTCCGCCATGCCCGGCGAAATAAAGGATGGCGATGTCTTGGCGGGAAATCGTCTTTGCCCAGAGGGATAACTTGTTCGTGAGATACGCCCGCGCTACTGCGGGGTCGATCTGGGGGTCCTGGTCTTTGACGCCGGGTTGGAGATTTGTGAGTTCGGGAAGGTCTTGCCGATAGCCGAGCGTGGCCAGGCAGCCGGCAACCAGCTTTACAGACGTCTCTATTTGGGGAGCGTCTGGCGCGGGAACGCCAATGGCTATAAGACGCCGTTCGCCTGCCTGGAGCATGCAGACTAGTGTTCCATAGTTCCACTGCGCGCCGACACTCTACGCCGTCAACATCCCCGTCTTCTTCCGCGAATGCATCGTTGCCGTTTCCACCGCTGAGATCAGCATCGCCCGCAGCCCGTGCCGTTCTAATTCATGGATCGCCGAAATTGTCACCCCGCCTGGTGTAATCACTTGATCCCGCAACACCGCCGGATGCAATCCTGTCTCGCGCACTAACTTTGCCGCGCCCAGCACAGTCTGCTCTGCCAGCTTCGTCGAAACCTCCCTCGACAAGCCCATCTTCACCCCGCCTGCGATCAGCGCCTCGATCACCATGTAGACGTAGGCCGGCCCACTTCCCGATAGCGCCGTCACCGCGTCCATCATGTCTTCTTCGACAAAGCAGACAATGCCCACCGAACGAAAAATCTGTTCCACCACATCTTTGTCTGCCTGTGTCGCCACCGCGTTGTACGATATGCCGGTTGCGCCTTCTTCCACCACCACCGGAATATTCGGCATCGCCCGGAACACGGCCATGGGACTTCCAGCGTGTTTCTCAATCACCGGCAGAGGCACAGACGCCGCCAACGATACCAGAATCTGACCCGGCCGCAGCCCTGGCCGAATCTCTTCAATCAACCCAGCCACCGCCGTCGGCTTCACTCCAACGATGATCACATCGCTATCCTGCACCGCCGCCAGATTGCCCCCGGCCGTCACCGGAATCATAAACCGCTGTGCCAATTGTTGGGCGTGCTCGTGTGATTTGGTCGTCGCCCGCACTCGTTGCGCCGTTGTCAGCCCGGCCTTCAAAATACCGCCAATCAACGATCCGCCGATATTCCCCGCACCCAGCACCGCTATTTTTTGTCTGAGTTCCGCCATAGAACTATTCTTGCGGAACCATTTGATAACTCACAAACACCAACCTCTTCCCATCTGGTGACCAGGGCGAATGTCCGAGCGTCCCGTCGCCTCCCAGGAGTTTTGCCAGAACCTTGGTCTGTCCGTCGCTTACTGTTTTCATAGAGAGTGTCACATCGCGCGGCTTTTTCCCCTCGTCCGACAAGAGCGCAACACGCTGTCCATCTGGCGAAGCTATGTCGCCCTTTATTGGCTTTTGGTAGTGCGCACTTGGCGCCGGCTCAGCCTTACCGCCCGTCGCCGGGATCTGCTCCATTTGCTTACCCTTCTTAAACACCAGCCCTGTTCCATCCGCCGTCCAACTCGGCTCTTCAATGCGCTCGTTGAAGACGGCCACCACCCGCCTGTCTGTCGAGGAAACCGAAATCGTCTCAAGCGTGCTGTAAACCTTCAGCTTCCCTTTAGCGGGCGCGCCAATACTCACATTCGAAAACACCGCCGTTTCCACCACATCTTTATCGTGCGCGCAAACACCCAACCCTATATAGAACGGTTCCTTCAGTTCTAGCCGCATCGACCCGCCGCCCAGATGCAATTCTTCACCAGGCCGTGCCACATACATATAGAAGTCCGATCCGCGTTTCTCCAGCCGCAGCCGCGTTGCTCCCTCGCCGTCAATGCCGACCTCGTGCGTTGGCCCGCCTTTTTGCTCGCGCGATTGCAGCGACGTCAGACCAACCACGTGCAAAGCTGCATCCACATACGGCGAATCCGCATCCAACGACTGCCGCACCATCAGGACAGCTTTCTTATGCGGGTTACCCGTCTTTGTGGGAAACGCCAAATCGGCGGTAATCGATACGTCACCCGAGAATTTCTTCCAGACGAAATGGAACGAGTCCGCCGTGGCCCACATGTTTTCGCCGCTCCCGCTGATGGTGTAGCTGCCATTCGCAGCATCAAAGGAAGCGGAACCGGGATGCAGAACTGTTCCTAAATCTCCATGATCCTCAAACTGGCCAAGCGCGCCAGCCGCTGATTGGCATTCCCCACTTCCAGCGCTGAGCAAGAATGCGAAAACCAAGCAAGATCTGCACAAAAAAGCCGAACAAGTCATCGTTCGGCTATCATGTCATATTTCTTCTAAACGCCTGTCCAGGCCGGGAATATTCACAAACCCTAATCTTTACTCTTGTTTAGTCCGATACATGAACAGTTAGAGGATGGATCAACAAGTACAAGTCGACCCGGCCTGCCAGCAAGAACTGAAGGAACACGTTGCCTCTACGCTGCCGGTTCTTGGCGTGATGGGAGCTCAGCTCAGGGAAACGGCCAGCCAGATTGAGTCTGCAGTGGTTGAAGTATGTGGAAAGTTCCAAAGCATGGCTGATCGCGCTCGCTCTGGCGTTACTTGCGCAGCTGAACTTCTCGCGGGTGGCCTCGATTCCAATTCTTCTTCGGTGGAATCGCTTATCGCCGAAGCCTCTCGAACCATCGAAACTCTTCTGCGTCATACCCAAGACTCGGCGGCAGTTTCGGCCAGCGCCATAGACCGTATCGAAAGAGTACAGGAATCCACCAATCAAATTGCCAAATCTTTGAGTCAGTTAGACGATATTACGATCGGGAACCGGCTGTTAGCCGTCAACGCCCGTATCCAGGCGGTATGCGCCGGCGATAAAGCGGCCGGCTTCGGCGGCGTAGCCAACGAAATCGCTGCGCAAGCGAAGCGCTCTGCCGAAATCGTGGAAGTGATTCGTTCTGTTTCGAGCGAACTCCATCATGTTGCGGATTCCGCTCTCGCAGATCTGAAGGCCATGGTCGGCGAAGATCAAAAGGCTTACCGGAAAAGTAAACTGGAGGTGGATCGCGTGCTCGAAGACTTTCGTTGCATGCATAATTCCACCCGCGAATACGTCGGCAAGATGCAAGAGGAAGGCCTTGGTGTCGCCAAAGAGATCGCGGGTGCTGTCGTTGCTCTGCAGTTTCAGGACCGCGTCAATCAGCGTATCGGCCATGTGGTGGCTGAACTGGATCGAATCAAATCGGGCTTAGGTGTTCATTGTGCCGATGTGCAGTTCGATGCCCAGTCGAGCTTGCAGCATTTATCGAACTCTTACACAATGCGCGACGAAAGGAACGTAGTCGGCGGAGCCCAACCTGAGGCTCCTTGCGACGATGTCGAGTTCTTCTAGCATTTTGCGCGGCCAGCCGTAAACATCGCGAAGTAAACGGCGTACATTGGAACTAGCCAATGCTTTACGAAATCGATTCGCCGCCCACCCCTGACAATTCCGTCATCCTTCTCCACTCTGCCGATTCTGTCGCTATTGCGCGAGTTCCCATTCCCGCTGGCCAAACTCTTAACATCAACGGCCAAACGGTCACCTCGCGCGCGCCTATACCGGCCGGCCACAAAATCGCCATACGCCCTATGCCTAAAGCTGATCCCGTCTACCGCTACGGCAATGTCATCGGTTTCGCCACTACCTCCATCGCCGCCGGTGACCACATTCACGTTCACAACCTCGGCTATCAGGAACTCAACGTCAACGAAATCCAACCCGAATCGGTCTCGCCCCGCTCCACCCACACTTCCACTGCCACCTTTCTCGGCTACCCACGCCCCGACGGCCGCGCCGGCACTCGCAACTACATCGCCGTCGTCGCCGCCAGTAATTGCGCCGCCCATACGTCCGAGCTGATCGCTCAAAGCTTTGCCGGCGAAACACTCCCGCCTAATGTCGACGGCATCGTCGCCTTTCCTCACGGCGAGGGTTGCGGCCAAGCCATGGGCCCCGATACCGAGCAACTGCAGCGCACCCTCGAAGGCGTTCTCGATCATCCCAACATCTCCGCCGCCCTCATCCTCGGTCTCGGCTGCGAAGTCAACCAGATTGACCATTACCTCGGCCGCAGTTCCAATGGCGCGAAAGGCGCGCCAGCCGGTCTCCAAGGCCTGACTCTGCAGCAATCCGGCGGCACACTCGGCGCCCTCGAGGCCGCCCGCAAAAGTATCCGCCAGTCCATCGACCGCGCGGCCTCCGAAAAACGCGTCGAGCTCCCGCTCTCAAAAATTGTGCTCGGTCTCAACTGCGGCGGTTCTGATTCGTTCTCAGGTATCACCGCCAATCCCGCTCTCGGCTACTGCTGCGATCTACTGGTTGCCCAGGGCGCCACCGCCGTCCTCGCGGAAACGACAGAAATTTTCGGCGCCGAACACCTCCTCCTCCGCCGCGTCCGCAGTCCGCAAGTCGCCGAAAAACTCCTCGCCTGCATCGAACAATATAAGCGTTACTTGCGCCAATTCGGCGGCAGCTTTAACGACAATCCATCGCCCGGCAACAAAGAAGGCGGCCTCACCAACATTCTGGAGAAATCCCTCGGCGCCGTCGCCAAAGCCGGCACCACTCCGCTCGAAGACGTCTATTTTTACTCCGAGCGCGTCACCACTCCCGGCTTCGTCTTCATGGACACGCCAGGCTATGACCCCGTGTCGCTCACCGGCCTCGCCGCCGGCGGCTGTAATCTCATCGCCTTCACCACCGGCCGCGGCAGCGCCATCGGTTTCCCCAGCATCCCCGTCCTCAAAATCGCCAGCAACACCAACACCTTCAAACGCATGAGCGGCAACATGGACATCAACGCCGGCCGCATCGCCGATGGAGCCGCCACCATCGAACAAATCGGCCAGGAAATCTTCGACGCCCTCATTCGCATCGCCTCCGGCGAACGTACCCTCGCCGAAAAACTCGGCCACCACGAATTCGCCCCCTGGCGCATCGGCCCCGTCTTGTAAGTCCATTTTCGCCGCCGATGAACATTCCAAAACCGAGACAGGAGCATAAGCGAATTAATTCGGCCGCGGCGTGGTCGACGACCCCTTCGCCGCCGTCTCATCGTACAGTGTGATCACACTCTGCGTAATGTCAAAACTCTGCGCCGCATACAACACGTCTGTGTTCGGATTGCTCACGTCCACCACCAACGTGTAGCCATTGTCTTTCGCATACTTCTCAATCATCGCCGTCATTCGTTGCCCCAGGCTCTGCACTATCTTTTCCTGCTCGTTTCTCACCTCTTCTTCCGCATCCTGGACATCGCGTTCCAGCCGCTTCTTTTTCTCCTCAATCTCGCGCGCCGCTTGGTTCCGCCTGTCCTCCGCCATGACCGCGCCGCCTTTGCTGTACTGCTCCTGCAGTTGGCTAATCTCGGCTTGCCTTGTCGCAAACTCTTTCTGCTTCGGCGCAACTTTCTTATCTAACTCCTGTGCCGCCTTCTGCCCGTCTTTGGTCCCGGCAATCGCTCCCTGAAGGCTGACGATCGCCACTTTCGTCGCCGGCTGCTGTCCGTTTACACTCAGAGCAAAGGCCGCCAACAGGCCAATCACACATACCCTCTTCATCCCACCTCCCACGACACTTTGGCCGACATAGAAAGACGGAGCGCCGCACAAATTCTTGCGATCTTTTTTTCCAAAAAATCAATAGCTCAATTCTGAAACCCGGCCGTCTCTCCGCCCGTCTGCACCCTCATCGTGCCAGCGATCTGTTCCATAGACCTCTCGCAACTCTATAAACTCTCCGAAGGGAGCAATATAGGACTCAGTCCAGCCCATTTTGCCGAAGCGCTATCCGCCATCAGCCTCCGCTTCTTACCTCCAAACGCTACCTCCCGCGAGCAGCACGACTTTTACAAAAATCTCCACCTCAAAGACCTCGCCTTGGCCCAAGCGTGCAGTCGCGGCGTCTCTCTCGCTTGGGAACACTTTCAAACCCGCTATCGGGAAAATCTATACACAGCTGCCTTAGTGCTTACCAAAAACGATTCCATCGCGCGCGAGCTCGCCGATTCCCTATTTGGCGATCTCTTCGCAACCCAAGGTTCCAAGCTCTCTTCTTATTCCGGCCGCGGTTCGTTAGAAGGCTGGCTCAAGGCTGTCCTCGCGCATGCCTATGTCGACCGCTACCGCGCGCAGCGCCGCGTCGTCAGTCTCGACCAGCGTCTCGCAGCCATCGGCGCCACCGTTCAGTATCGAGTCGAACCCACTCACACGGTGCAGCTTCATCGCGCCATCGAAGAAGCCTGTCTCACCCGCACTCCCGAGCAACGCTTCCTCTTGGCCGCCTACTTTTGTGATGAATGGACCCTTGCCGAAATCGCCAAAAGCCTAGGCGTGCACGAATCCACCGTCAGTCGCCGCATGGATCGCGTCCTCCGTGAACTGCGCCGCACAATCACTGCGAATCTCCGCAAACAAGGTATAAGCCTGGGACAAATTGAAGACTCGTTGCAAGCCGCCGCTCACGATCTGCCTTTCGAAATACGCGGTGTGCTGCTTCGAGGCATCAACCTCGCTCGGGAGTGAAAATGGCAACGCACCTGGATGCCGATACCCTCGCGGCCTTTGCTGGTCACTCACTGTCCGCCGGTGAAGAGTCAGGCGTCTTTGCCCATCTTGCTGAATGCGGCGCCTGCCGGGATTGTCTTGCTGTCAGCGCCGAACTGCCAAACTTCCATTTGCACGCGGCTAAGAAGCGCCAAAATCGTCCGCTGCGGTCCACCTTTTCGCCTTCTTTCAGAATCGCCGCTGGAATCGCCTTTGCCGTCGCCACCCTTGCCACATCTGAAGTCTCCCTTAACGATCTGCCTGCCAGGCCCTCAATCGACCGGCAACCCATCATCAAGAATTTCGCGCGAAATGGCCAACCTTCTTGGCGCAAGCTCTCATTTCAGAAACTTGCCACCCATGACCTTCTGGCAGCCCGGAACTCGCAAAGATTCCTCAACGAAGTGAATCTGGCAACCGTCTCATTCCCCTTCGCCAGTTCAACTGCAGCCGCAAATGATGCACCCGCCGCCAACCAGATCGTGGTGAAAACAATTCTGGGCGAGCGGTGGATCACAGTAGAAGGACTCTGGGAAACCCCGCGCGATCGATCCCAACAATAACTCCGCCGCCGGCCGAATCAACCAGGTTTTCTTGAGATTCTTGTCCGCGAATTATCCCGATCACAGCTCTAGAAAAAATTCTCTCACTTTTTTTCTCCTTTATATTCAGCGTGTTGCCGGAAATTTTACGCAAAAGAGCAAGAAACGCGGTTCGGAACGAGGGGGGGTGCATGCTAACTTCAAATCGCTCCCGACGAAAATTCGGTGAGAGAAATTCGAACCTCAAAAACGGCCAGGACCGCAAATCCTGGCCGTTTCCTTTTAGGAGTTACTCAAATGGGCGAATTGATTGTCATGCCGCCGGCAGAACAGCCGGTGAATACCCCGCTCGCTGTCGCGGATGAAACCGATCGGGAGAGCAGCTTCGCATCCGACGTCGCAACAACCGATTTCTCCGTTTGGAAAATCGCGCCTCGCGAACGTACCGCCGGCTACTTCCCAGTCTATTCGGCCGTTTCCAAAGCCATGCAAACTGCCATGCGCGGCTGGGTCCGCGAGTGGTTCGCCGGCAACATGGAAATCTTGCAGAAACCGTACGCAGCCTATGCCATGCTCGTTTACCAGTGCACGCACCCGTTCGCTGGCCGGCCCACCAACATCTTCACTTACGAAATTCAGCAAACCGACGTGGTGCACAAAGCATTCCGCTCCGCCGCCAACAAACTGGGCCGCTACCTGAAGTCGCTTGACACCAAACGCCTCGCGTGGTTCACTCGAGAACATTACTTCGCCTACCGCAGCCAGGAAGTCGTCAACTACGTCTATAAGAACCCTCGCGGAATCTACCGCATGCTGCACGTCGAAACCATGCTGATGGATGCCATTCTCCGGTTCAGCATCATCGACCTCCCCACCATCGGCATGGAAGAATCGCTCATTCGCCTCCGCCGCACGTTCCGCGTTCAACTGCACCGCTTTTCAGAACAGTTCGACCTGAGCCCGCACACCGACGAACTACTGCGTATCGCCACCGACACACTCGTTGCGAAGATGGCGGCCGAGGCTGCTCAACCCGCACCCCAACGAGTCGCCTAAACGTGAGCCAGTTGTCAGAGCCGCGACCGCCAGGGAGTTCCCATGGGCCTGCAGCCTATCCACGATGATGAAAATCGCCGAATCGGAGGCAGGAGCGTGAGCGACCTAGCTTGGTATTTTCGACGGAGTGCAACGCAAGTCGCACACCCATCCCCAAGTTTCCCCTAGCGTTCTCAACTCACCTTGAGTATCATGGGAGAAAGCTAGTCTAAAAAACCTGCTTTTGAAGCCTGTTAAGTCTGCCACCAATGGCCAGTATTTCGGTCAAGATGGCTCACGATTCGTCACCGGCCCCGAGAACGTTGCTTCTGCGGCTTAGGGACGAAACCCGCGACGTACATGAGAGCCTGGAGCGAGACTTAGATCTCCTCCGTCCCGATCTTACTCTGGAACGGTACCAGAAGATCGTGGAGCGTTTCTACGGCTTTTACCGTCCATGGGAAAATGCCGTTACGGCCCTACTGTCGGAGCACCTTCCTGACTTTGCGGTTGAGCCGCGCGTCAAGGTCCCGAAGTTGTTGAATGATCTTGCCTATCTGGGCAAAAAGCCTGCGAAGCTGCCTGTTTGCCATAAATTGCCCGGTTGCCAGACTTGGCCTGAAGTACTAGGTGCCTTATACGTAACCGAAGGCGCTACCCTCGGAGGCCAAATTATCTCGCGGCATTTGGAGCAGATGCTCGGCCTGTCTGCGCGCCGCGGTACCGCATTCTTTTCAAGTTATGGTCTGCAAGTGGGAGAGATGTGGCGTTTGTTTTGCCTCACGCTGCGGGCCAATACCCCGGTGGACAAGGAAGTTATCGTCATCAACGCGGCCAGGCAAACTTTTGTGTGCATGCATCAATGGCTATGCCGGTAGCCAAGAGCTATTCTTACGAGAATGGCTAAAATTGCGGTCGTAGGCAGTTTGAACATGGATCTGGTGGCGGTAGCGCCACGCATCCCAGTTCCCGGTGAAACAATCATCGGCAGTGATTTTCTGACGGCTCCCGGAGGTAAAGGCGCCAACCAAGCGTATGCAGCGGCAAAGCTGCGTGGCGACACAGCGATGTTGGGCCGTGTGGGCACTGACGACTTTGGCCGCGCGATGCGGCAGAACTTGGCATCCGTGGGTTGCGAAGTAACGGGCGTCCGCGATGTAGCGGGACCGAGTGGCGTGGCGTTGATTTTTGTAGCGGAGAGCGGCGCAAATTCGATTGTTGTTGCGCCAGGGGCCAATCACAAATTGACACCGGCCGATATTGCGGCGGATGCGAGTCTGTTTAATGGCTGCAGTGTCGCGCTGCTTCAATTGGAGAATACCCTAGAGACAGTGACTGCCGCGGCCCAATATGCCAAGCAACGAGGCGCGCGCGTGATCCTCGATCCTGCGCCCGCGCCGAGTGGTCCATTACCTGAGGAGCTGCTCAAAGCCGTTGACATTCTGACCCCAAATGAGACGGAAGCGGCGATGCTGGCAGGCTTGCCGCCCCGCCCGTTGACGTCAGATGAGGCGGCTCACATCGCCCGGGTCCTGCAAGCCAAGGGAACTCCTACAGTGATTGTAAAGCTGGGCGCGCAGGGATGCTTACTCACCGACGGAAATGAACAGAGACTGATTCCCGCGCCGAAAGTGAAAGCTGTGGATACCACCGCCGCGGGAGATGTGTTCAACGGGGCTTTGGCAGTGGCGCTCAGTGAGGGGAAAGACCTTGTCACTGCTTGCGGGTTCGCCGTGAAAGCGGGTTCTGTCTCAGTGACTCGTATGGGAGCACAGAGTAGCGCGCCCAGTCGAGAAGAAATCAACTAAGCCCGGAAAGCCAATTGACAGCCGAGCACAATCAACACTAACAACAAGCCAATACGCAGCGGCCGTTGGGCGACACGGCCCGCCAGCGCGGAGCCAGTAAGCGCTCCGGCAATGCCGCCAATCACTAGCTTGAGAAGTAAAGCTCCGTTGTAGTTGCCCGCGCCAACTTGAATCACACTGCCGACAGCCGAGAGACCGAGACCAAAGCACAGATCCGTTCCAATGACTTCAGCCGCAGTGAGCGGAGTGAGTCCGAGGAGGACCAGCGAACCCAGTGCGCCTGCGCCCGCGGAAGAGAACCCGACCTCCGCTCCAATGGGCGCGGCAATCCAAGGGAGCCAGCGGGAATGATCTTTCTCACTGCGATGCGGCGGTGGGAGGAGCACACGATAAAGATGCAGAATGGCAGTACTGACGATCATGCTGCCCAGCACTATGTACAGCACCTTCGCGTAGTTACCGTGTTTGAGACGGTCGAGCGCGATTGAGCCAAGAAGCACGCCTGGGATGCCGCCCGCCAGCAAATAGCCGAGAATGCGCATGTTGACTTGGCGGCGAAACGCATAAGACGGTATGGAAACCACCTTGACGATGGCGCCGAAGGCGAGGGCCGTTCCAACCGCGGTTGGAGGAGACACACCCAAAAACAAAACGAGCAGTGGCGTGGTCATGCTGCCCGCTCCCACACCTGTCAAGGAAATGGCGAGCGCAATGACGAACCCCAATATCACTTCCATCAGTGACCTTCCGCAATATGGATGCCACATTCGAGTTTGCGGCCAGCCCAGCGGCCAGAGCGGGCATTGCCCGGGTCGGCGGGCAAGGCCGTGCACGGTTCGCAGCCAATGCTCGTATAGCCGGCTTGATAAAGAGGCAAAAGCGGTATGTCCGCTTGCTTGGCAAAATCCCAAACGTCTTTGTCCGACCAATCGGCAAGAATGCTCACCTTCGATAGCTTCTTGCCGGACGGTAGCGGGAACGTATCGAAAACCTGCAGATTGGCGCGCGTGGGAGATTGCACACGGCGCAGTCCGGTGAACCACACATCGTAGTTCTCAAGAGCATTGAACAGCGGACCCACCTTACGGAGCTTGCAGCATTGATCGGGCTGCGTTTGATACAGCACACCAAACTGCGCCTCCTGCTCGGCGACAGTGCGTTCGGGCATCACGTTGACAAGGTTCAAATCATAGCGAGCAGTCATGGCATCGCGATACTTGTAGACTTCGTCGAAGTGATAGCCGGTTTCGAGAAAAAGCACCGGTACCTTTGGCAGGTGCTCGCGAACGAGATGCAGGGCGACCATGTCCTCGGCCTGAAAGCTACACGTAAGACAGATAGAATTCTGCGCGGCGATTGCTTCCGTAACGGCCGCGCGCGCTTCTGCGGATTTGCTAATAGTGGCTTCCATTTGTTTAGATTTCGAAATCGGATTCTCCGGCACTGCCAAACGGGGCAACGCGCAGGCGCCGCAGAATGTGCCGCAAGGCTTCGAGTGCTTCGGGGTCTTCTATTACCAGGGGCTCGTCGGAAGAGCCGGGCTTGGTAGAAAAACCTTGCTCGGAAGTGAGAACCAGCGCACCATCTTTGACATACCACGAAATACCGGCCAACGGCGCGAGGCTGCCGGTTTCAGCAGCATCGGTAATCATGCCCGCGGCGACGGTGGCGTTCGTGGCCGGGTCTATTAGGATGAAACTGCCAGTCGAGCGATTCTCGATGTAACGGTCAAAGCAAAGAATGCGTGCCGTTTCGAGCGTGACCTGGCCGATGGCGTTCATCTCCAGAGTGGGTATAGCTTCCTGCTCAAGCGTGTTGATGTTCAGACGGAAATCAATATGCCGGAGAGTGACCCAATCCAGGCGCGACGCGTTTTTGATGCGATAGCGTTTGCCTAGATCGGCAGCCTTCTCGTTAAGCCAAACTAGCGTGGCTTTGACGCCGTGAGACTTGAGAGGAAGTCCCTGGGAGGAGACGATGAGATCTCCGCGACTGAGATCGATCTCTTGCGAGAGTGTGAGTGTAACGGCTTGCCCGGCGTCGGCTTGGTCCAGGTTGCCATCAAAGGTAACAATGGAGGCGATGGTCGTTTCGCGGCCGGACGGAAGGATAGTGACGGGGTCGCCAGGGCGGACTGTGCCCGCCACGATGGTTCCGGCATAACCGCGGAATTCATGACTCGGACGGACGACGCGTTGCACCGGAAAACGGAAGGCCGCGCCGCGCACGCGCATTCCCACGGGCACGGTTTCGAGGTGCTCTAACAGGCTCGGACCTGTGAACCAAGGCATGTTGGCGCTGCGAGTCACAATGTTATCGCCCGCCAAGGCACTCACCGGGACAAAATAAGGTTCAACGTGGGGGAAACGAGCCAGAATGCCGCGAAACTCTTTCTCAATGGCGCTGAAGACGCTTTCCTCATAGCCCACGAGATCCATTTTGTTGACCGCGATCACGACGCGTTCGATGCCTAATAGCCCAGCGATATAAGAATGTCGGCGCGATTGTGGCAGAACACCCTTGCGCGCGTCAACCAAAACGATAGCCAGCTCAGCGGTAGACGCGCCCGTCACCATGTTGCGGGTGTACTGCTCATGGCCCGGCGTATCGGCAATGATGAACTTGCGGCGTGGAGTGGCGAAATAGCGATAAGCAACGTCGATGGTAATACCCTGTTCGCGTTCGGCGCGGAGGCCGTCTGTCAGAAGGGAAAAATCGATCGCGCCCGCATTGCGTCCGGCTGAGGCTTTGGTCACCGATTCAAGCTGATCGTCATAGATGCTGCGAGAGTCGTATAGGAGGCGGCCGATAAGAGTGGATTTGCCATCGTCCACACTACCGGCGGTGGTGAAACGGAGTAGGTCTTTGCCCTTTTCGCGTTCCAGAAAATCGGCGAAGGTCTCGCTGGCGTCGATCAGTGCGGAGGCCATTAGAAATAGCCCTCCTGCTTCTTAATTTCCATCGCCCCGTCTTGATCGTGGTCGATGACGCGGTTCTGTCGTTCGGAACGGCGCATGGTGACAAGTTCTTCAATGATCTTCGGAATAGTGTCGGCTTCGGAATGAATAGCTCCTGTGCAAGGGCTGCAACCCAGCGAACGCATGCGGCACATCACTAGTTTCGGTTCCTCGCCGGGCAGCCGCGGAATGAAGGGCTGTTCTAGCGGCAGCAGCGAATCACCGCGTTCGAGCATCAGGCGGGGCTTGGCAAAATAAAGCGGAACGATGGGAATGTTTTCGGCGTGGATGTATTGCCACACATCGAGTTCCGTCCAATTCGAGAGCGGAAACACCCGCAAGCTTTCGCCCGGGTGGATGCGCGCGTTGAAAATGTTCCAAAGTTCAGGGCGCTGGTTACGCGGGTCCCATTGGCCGCGATGATCGCGAAACGAAAAGACTCGTTCTTTGGCGCGGGACCGTTCTTCATCGCGTCGCGCCCCGCCAATGGCGGCGTCAAAACCGCCGTTGCGCAGGCCATCCAGAAGCGCGGTCGTCTTTAGAGCGCCGCAGCAGCGTTGTGTCCCCCACTTGAACGGATTGGCGCCTTCGTCCAGCGCGGCTCGGTTTGTGTGGACGATCAAATTGAGGCCGAGTTCAGCCGTGTAGCGATCGCGAAACTCGATCATTTCCTTGAATTTGTAGCCAGTATCGATGTGCAGAAGCGGGAACGGAACTGGGCCGGGAAAGAACGCTTTTTGGGCTAAACGAAGTAACACCGACGAATCTTTGCCGATAGAGTAGAGCAGTACGGGGCGCTGGCATTCGGCAACCACCTCGCGCATGATGTGAATGCTCTCCGCTTCGAGTTGCTGAAGATGACTGCGGGCCGTCACTATGGGCAGCATAGCACTATTCCTAGTATGTAGATGTAGATTGAGCAGTAAAGGATGCATCAGGCTGAACCGCGACTGTAAAGGAGGCGGTAACGTCACCCACTGCAAAGGCGCTATGCCTTCCTCACCCTCGCAAACGCCAGCGGTCTCACCGGAGCTCCCGTCGCGCCTCGAATATTCATCGGAGCGGCAACGAATACGAACTCATAGACACCATCTCGTGCCAGTTCCTCCAAGTTCAACACCTCAATGATGTGAATGCCCGATTCCACCAGCAAATGCAAATGCACAGGCATCGCAGGGCTAGGAACTTTTTCGAAGGCTACCGTGTCTGATCCAGCGGCAAAGATCTTTCGCGAACTCAGCCACCGTGCCGCTCCGATTCCAAGACCGGGCGCAACCACATTGTTGATGTACTTCCGTGCGTCGGAAAAATACCGTGCCCAGCCAGTTCGCAGCAGAACGACGTCACCCTCTCCGATATCGTCATTCGTGGCTGCGCGGCTCAAATGCTCTGCACTGATTTCGAAATCCAATGGAAGAACATCGACTCCTTCAAGTCCCGCAATATCAAGCAGTACACCGCGGCGCACAATGGGCGCTATTGAATCCACTCCCAACTCAGTCATGCCGCGTTCATAGGTCTGCTCCACTTTGCGGCCGCCAAAACAGACACCGTTACAGGAAAAATGACTCAGGGCGTCGATATGTGTTCCAACGTGAGTGCCCAGCGCAATGGCGTCGGCCGCCGATGTACCTCCATCCCCGAACGTAATATCGCCGTGCTTCTTGGTCAAACTGTACAGAAATGGCGGGTGGGTCGGGTAATGCGGCATGCCCGGATAATAAGGCTGGCCCAGATCGTAAGTCCGTTTGTTGAAGAGATCTTCGAAATCCATGGTGAACACCAAGATATCGCTTGCGGGAAATCGAGACGAATATCGCCACGTCGCCACTAACTCCAGTGGCGAAAAGCTTTGCGGAAACTATCATCTCCCAACACCGCTAAACAGTCGGAAGATTTAGCCGACCGACGTTCTTCGCGTGCGGTCGTTCGCCTCTGCGCCGGTATATGCTTGCTTTACCAACGCGCCACCGGCGCGCGGGAATCCGATCCCTGCATTCGAGACGCCAAAACCTGGAGCGCTCTTGAGCAAGCCGCCATGCCTGAAATGGCGGCGTTCACCTTCTATGACAAGTCCAAACGCACAATGCGCACTCCCAACTCCGTATTGGCCGACGCTATGGGCCACATTTGGCTAGCGGACAAACTGCCCAATTCAGTTGGCCCACCCACCACCATCCAGTTGATCACCGAACTGGCCAACCAAATCGACTCCGCCTATGAGATCAATCCCACTGAACGCCGCACCCGCAAACGCGCCTCACTCGGTCTCAGCGTCCTCGGTTAGTGTCACGCGGTTCGTCACTCGTAGCGCAGCGCCACCAGCGGATGAACCTGAGTGGCTCTCCGAGCCGGAACATAGCCGGCTAAAATGCCGACGGCCGCGATGCAAAGCACAGCTGCTCCCATGGAAGCAGGATCGTTCGGCTCAATTCCGTAGAGTTGCGATCGGACGGATTGCGTCAGCATCCACGAGAGAGGCAGCGCGAGCGCGATTCCGATTCCCAGAAGCTGTAGTGTTTCCCGCATCACGAGCCACAATACGTCCGCTTTCGCCGCGCCAATGGCCATGCGTATTCCAATCTCTCGCGTGCGGCGCGCTACCGCGTACGCAAGCACCCCGTACAGGCCTATCGAAGCTAGCGCCGTTGCAACGAAGCCGAACCCGCTCGATAGTGAAGCCACCAGCCGCTCGGTCACCAGCGAGTTGTCCATCTGCTTCTCAAGAGTCACCATCTCGAAAACCGGGAGGTTCGCGTCCAAATCGTGCACACGGCGCTGCATGCTCGCAAACATATTCTCGGGCTCGCGCGCTGTTCGAACATAGGCGGTTATGCCTGTCGCAAAATCGAGCTGTCGAAACGGTCGATACATTTCGGGTGGAATTGTCTCCCGCATGCTTTCATATTTTGTATCTCGCACCACGCCAATCACCGTGATATCGGTCTTCGTGCCGGGATCAATGCCCATACCAACTTGGTGCCCTTCGGCGTTGATCGTGCCAAAGTATTTCTTCGCGAATGTTTCGTTCACGATACACACTTTCGGTGCGCCGAGCGTATCGGTATCACGGAAATCTCGCCCCGTTAGAAGACTGATCTGCATCGTCTTGAAGTAATTGGGAGAGATGAAATTCATGTGTGGATCGGGTAATTCTCCCGTTTTGGGAGAGTAGGAATCGATAGTCACCCACTGATCCCACTCGTCGCCGTCCAGCACCGGGACTGCGGCGAGTCCGGCCAATTCAACTCCAGGCAGCGCGCCGAGCGCTTCTCTGAGCCGCTCATAAAAAGCCTTGGTACGCTCCGGCTGATAGCCATTGAGTGTGGGATTCACGTTAAAGGCCAACAGACTCGTCGTGCGGAACCCGGGATCCAGATCTTTGAGGTTCCGCAGACTGCGAATAAACAAGCTAGCGCCAATCAGCAGCAGAAGAGAAAGGGCTATTTGACTCACAACCAGCAACTTGCGAATGCCACTGGGCGCACCCCCCACCACTGAGCCGGCGTGGTCTTTTAACGTCCCGGCCACATTGGGCCGCGTTGCCTGTAACGCCGGCACGAGCCCAAAGATAATGCCCGTCAGCAGCGACATCAGCGCGGCAAACGCGAGAATTCGCCAGTCCGGCGTCGCCGAAACATTGAGCGGAGTTGAACTAGGAGGTAAGAACGCGATCATCGCTTGGTCAGCCCAAATCGCCAGAAGCACGCCGGCCGCGCCTCCTGCGCATGAAAGCATTAGGCTCTCTACCAAAAGCTGGCGCACGATTCTCCCTCGTCCCGATCCCAAAGCCAGCCGGACGGCGATTTCTTTTTGACGGAAAGTGGCGCGCGCAATGAGTAGGTTGGCGACATTGGCGCAAGCGATGAGAAGAACCAGAACCACCGTGGCTGTCAGGACCAGAAGCGGAGTCGAAAATCGGCGGCGCAGTTGTGAGCGCCCTTTCGCTGCCGGCAGCACGTCCATCGACATCTGCAGAAAGGTCTTTTTCATATATGGCGAGGCTTTGGCGAACTCCTTTTGCTCCACCTCCATTCGCAGAATCTGATGGAACAAGGGTTGCAGACCTGCCTTTGCCTCCTCCAGTTGTTCGCCGGGTTTGAGGCGCGCAAACGCTGTCACCCAACGGGAGCGCCGGTCGTTCAAATCAAGGTAACGTCCAATTTCATGCGCCATCATCATGGGAACGCGAACCTGCGGCGCATAGCCAGGATCTGTTCCCGAAAACTCGGCTGGGCTCACACCAACAATTACAAACGGGTGGCCGTTGAGTTCAACTTTCCTCCCAATCACCGACGGATCACCGGCAAAGCGGCTGCGCCAATACCCATAGCTCAAAACGGCAACCGGATTAGAGCCTTGAAAGAGATCGTCTTGCGCAGTGAAGAGTCGTCCAATCACAGGTGTCAGGCCCAACTCAGGAAAATAATTACCCGAAACGATCTCACCCGCTATACGTTCCGTCCGGCCCCCAAAACTGAGACTCAAATCTGTTTCGCGAAAACAGAACATCCCGCTGAACACTTTGTTTCGGTCGCGAAAATCCTGGTACATAGGATACGAGATACGGTTCCAGCCCATGTTGTTGCCGTAGTGGCGGCCTATCGCGCTTAGTAACACAAGTTGTTCCGGATGTTTTACCGGCAACATTCGCAGCAACACCTGATCGGTCAAGGTAAAGATCGCGGTATTCGCGCCGATTCCCAGAGCTAGCGACAACACTGCCACCACAACAAAGAGCGGAGCCTTGCGAAAGGCGCGCCACGCGTAATTGATGTCCTGAAGCACAGACACACGACACCTGCTTTCGTTTTTCGACGCTATTGGGAGTGGCTGGTTAGTGAATCAAATCACTTTTTCTTGCGAATATAGATCTGTCCATTGAAGGTGGTGAACTGATATTCCGGCCCGCCGCCGTTGATGGTTCCGCGCAGCGTACTATCGAAGCGCAGATGGTAACTTCCATCCTGCCGTCGGCCCGTGTTGTTTTCTACTGTGTGCGTCTGAGCGTCAAGCTTCACTTCGAAATCACTATAGATTTCTCCGTGATCTGTTTTCATGCGGACATTCGCCTTTAGGTTGTCTGGCAAAGTAACATCAATGTCGCCATTCATTGTGCTGAACGACATGGGCTTGGAAGGGTCAATCCGATCAAGCGAAACTGCTACTTCGCCGTTAAGCGAATGCGCCACCACTGAGCCGGCAACGTTCTTCAGAGTGATCTTGCCGTTCAGGTTCTCGGCATCGATTTCGCCATCCACGTGCTCTACGAAAATGTCGCCGCCGTTCATGCACTTCAGTTTCAGTGACGCGTGCCGCGGCACGGTGATGGTGAGATCGGCCGGCCTGTTCGCCGTGGTCTTGATATTGACAACGTTATTCTCTTCCGTTACATCAAGGCCCGATGAGCCTGGCAAGTCGAGCCGTTTCATGCCATCCGCGCGAGTCGCATGCCTTCCGCGCGACTCCTCGTCGCCGCGCGAACGAGCTTCCACCAGTACATCCGTGCGATCGGCCCCCTGCACAACAATGCCGCCGTTCATCAGGTGGGCATGGATCACCACGGGATGCGAAGGATCTTGCAGCGGTACCGTCGCTTTCTCAGGCGTATCCTGCGCCAATAGTGCTCCGGTGCACAACATCAATAGTCCAATCGCTCTTCTCATATAGCTTTGACACTCCTTAAATTTCGTTTGGTTGATCATTGTCCGCGATGCAGGCGAATGTTCCCGTTGAACGCGTCGAAAGTAAACTCAGGCCCGCCGGCGCCTGCGCGTCCCGCTCTCATGCCGTTGCTGCGATAGACGAACCGGCCGTTCTTTCGCTCGGGTTCAGTCACCGGCAGCGCTCTGGGAGTTACATCGAAGTCGCTGTAAATCCCTCCGTTAAAGGTCTTGAAAAAGAGATCGGCGGAGAGCCCCGGCTGGAAGTAGACATCCAGTTGGCCGTTAATGCTCTTGAAGCTGCAAGGGGCCGGCGGGTTCTTGACAAACTGCACTGCAATCGGCCCGTTAACCGTGCTCACATCTCCCGACCCCGCAACCGATTGCATGTGAACCCCTCCGTTGACGTTGCGGACATCAAAATCTCCGTTGGTTTTCTCTACACTGACATCTCCACCGTTGACTGTGGAAACAACGATTCTGGCGGAAATGGGCACTTCCACATCTATGTCGTAGGTCACATTGTAAAAGTGACGATACTCTCCGTGGCATCCACCGCTTTCCCCATTGCAGCGCCACGGTGCGTCATAGTAAACCGAAACGCCGCCGGGTTTTTCTTCGATATTGAGTTTCACCTCGGCCTTGGCTTGCTGAAGGTCGGCGTCCGTTTCAGCGCGAATTGTTTTGTGCGCCGTGATGTGCACTTCCGAACCGCTGATGCCTGTGACGTGAACGTAGCCGTCCACGTTGTCGACAACCAGACGCATCGGCGGGGCGGAAAGAGTCAGCGTCTTTTGGATCGTCTCAGTCTCGCGAATGGTCCAGCGGTCAGAATGGTCTGAATGCGAACCCGCCAGGCAAAACGCGACCGCACTCAAGGCGACGAATGCGTCAAAAGCAATCGATTTCATATAAGTCTCCTCATTGATACGTGAGTTTCTGCAAGCCCCACTGCGCTCGCTGACGGACGGAGGCGTTCACCTCTTCATCGGAGGTGAGCTTCCGCAACTCTCCCTTAGCCGCGTTATCCCGGATGTGAACCAGCGCGTCAATAAGTGCGATTTGCACAAGCGGCGACCCTTGGCGCGGAATCGATTGCTCCAGCGCTCTGCGCACGTTCGCGTCGCTCGCCAGTTTTTCCAAGGCATCTAGTGAGGCGAGACGCACGTTGATATTTTGATCTTGGTTTAAAGTTGTCAGGAGGGCTGACACAAGTTCACTGTCGGGACGCTGGACTTGCGTGCTCCAAGAGACCCCTTGCAATCGCGATGTGGCCGAATCGCCGTCCAGGAGCGAAAGCGCTACTGTTTGTCTGAGTCCTTCCACCTGTCCGTGTAGTTGCGCAATCTCCGAATCCGAAATGCTGCGGGCCGTGTTGATCCGGCCTACGAACACACCTAAGACGAAGAGGGCAAGCGCTCCGGCGAGTTGTCGAATGCTAATTTTCCAATTGCGCCAACCCCTTCCGGGAAGTCTCTCGGCTCCATCCCGGGATATCGCGTTTAATCTCTGATAAAAACGTGCTCGCAACGCTGCGCTCGGCTGCTCTTGACCAATTTCTCCGAGCCCCTGCCAGACAGTGCGCAACTCTTCCAACTCGATGCGCAAGTTGGCATTCTTGCTCAATTGGTCTTCAAATGTTTCCTTTTCCTCGGCTGTCAACTCACCGGCAAGGTACTGCGGAATCAGCGCCTGTAGTTCGTCAAAGTTCATAAATCTTGTCTCCACGAAGTTGGTGAAATGTCTCTCGCAACTCCTTCAGCGCCCGGTATGCGCGGACCTTTGCAGTGCCGATTTCGCATTTAAGAATGGCTGCGATGTCTGCATACCGCAGGCTCTGGTAGCGGCTCAACACCAGCACTTCCCGCTTATCCTCCGGTAGCCGTTGCAGCGCTTCTTCAAGGAACAAAACGTCTTGTTTACTGGCAAAGAGCTCTTCAGGCATAGGTTCGTTACTCTTAGCTTCAGGAACGGCCGTCGCCCCTTGCTCTCCCCGCGTCTTGTGGCGACTGTCGCGGTAAGCGTTGTGCGCCATTCCATAAAGCCAGCGGGCGAAAGAACAATCCGGATCGTAACTTTTTGCGTATTTAAGCGCTCGAAAAAAAACTTCTTGCACAAGATCCTCACTAAGCGCGTGATTGCGCGTCATTCTTAGCAGGTACCGAAACAAAGCAACATGATGGCGCTCGAAAAGCAATGCGAGCTGGGCGGTATCGCCCTCTTGGACGAGTTCCATCAGCGCGCTGTCGGTTTGCGTTTCCAATCGCCTTCACCCATCAATACCGGACAAACAAACAAAGGTTACAAAAGAAATCCGGCAAAAACTCTTGCCCGCCACACATTCTCGTAGTAGAATAACAAACAAGCATAGTAGCGATCAGATGGCTGCAACTAAATTCACCAAGCTCGAGCTTCAAATCATGCAAGCCCTTTGGGACAGCGGAACCGCCTCCATTCGCGAAATTCAAGAAGTTTTCCCCGAACCCGGCCGCCCGTCGTACACAACCGTGCAGACCACCGTTTATCGCCTCGAAGGCAAGAACGCCGTCCGCCGCATCAGGAAGATCGGCAATGCTCACATTTTCGAGGCGGTCGTGTCACGCAACGCCGCGCAGCGGAGACTCATTGACGATCTGCTTGGGCTGTTTGGCGGGCGCACACAACCGGTCATGTCGCATTTAATCGAATCCGGCCGGCTCACCATGGAAGATGTCAAAGAAGCCGAAAAAGAACTTCGCAAGCTCACGCGAAAGGAATCGAAGTGAAATTCCGTTTCGCAAAAAACGCCTTTTCTTCGCCTTTGGCCGCGACCCAGTCGAGTTTCGTTTCGCAAAAAACGCTTTCTCTTCGCCTTTTCGCCATTTCGTCGGCCCCACTGCTAACGCTTGAGATCCCGCAATGCAATGCGCAAATATTCGACGTCGCATCAGTCAAGCCAAACAAGTCCGACAGCGCGAGTATGAGTGTCCGCTTCTCGATCCAGGCCCTTCTCGCGGATCGCCTCAAACTCATGCTTCACAAGGAATCGAAAGAAGACCCAATCCACGCGCTGCTTGTCGCAAAGAATGGCCCCAAGCTCAGCGAATCGCCTGCTGAGGGCCCAGGAATGCACTCAAGTAGGGGAGAGTTGTCAGGACAAGCATTGGAGATCTCGCGTTTAGCCGAAGTATTGTCGAATCGAAAAGAAATAGGCCGTCTCGTCCTTAATAAGACTGGGCTGAGCGGGCGTTACGATTTTGTGATTGACCACGCGGAGAAACCCTCCGAGAATTTAACAGCCACATGATACCCGCATACCTCATTTCCGCGCTTTTGAATCATCTCTGGCAATCCACTGTGTTTGCCACGATCGCGGGGTTGCTCACACTCGCGTTGCGGAAGAATCACGCTCGCGCGCGCTATGGGCTTTGGCTTATCGCGTCACTTAAATTTCTTGTTCCGTTTTCCTTGCTCGTCAGCGCGGGCAATATTCTGCAGTGGTCGAGCACCGGTCCGTCCATACCGTCACCCGCAGTTTCCCTGGCAATGCAAGAGATTAGCCAGCCATTTACGGTGCCGCTTGCTCCATTGCTGATTCAGCCCGCAGCCACGCCGGCAGGGGCAAACATCATGCCTGTCGTGCTGTTCGCAATCTGGGCGTGCGGCTTCCTGGCAATAGCAGTCATGGGGCTCGTCCGTTGGCGCAGAGTCCGCGCGGCGGTGCGGGCTGCTTCCCCGTTGCCTTTGCATTCCGATATTGCCCTATTGTCCTCCCCCACCTTGCTTGAGCCTGGTGTCTTCGGCATCCTGCGTCCAGTGCTCATCTTGCCGGAAGGCATTGCCGATCGCCTTGTGCCCGCCGAGTTGAAAGCAATTCTCGCCCATGAACTGTGCCACGTTCGCCGCCGCGACAATTTGGCCGCTGCGCTACACATGATCGTCGAAGCGATTTTCTGGTTTCATCCCCTGGTCTGGTGGATCGGCGCGCGCTTGGTCGAAGAACGTGAGCGTGCCTGTGACGAAGAAGTGTTGCGCCTGGGTAGCGAGCCGGAAGTGTATGCAGAGGGAATTCTCAAGACCTGTCGATTCTATCTGGAATCACCGGTTATGTGCTTCTCAGGAGTCACGGGTTCCGACCTCAAGAAACGAATCGTCCGCATCATGTCAGCGCGCGTAACAAACAATCTAAGCGTGGCTAGAAAACTACTGTTAGCCGCGGCCGGAGTTGCGGCGGTAATGGGGCCGGTGGTGTTCGGCCTCATGAACACTTCGCTAGGCCAAGCTCAAGAGTCAACGTCAAACTCGCAGAATCCGAAGTTTGACGTTGCCTCGATCAAGCCGAACAAATCCGGCGGCCCAGGCCCGATGGTAGGGTTCGACGCCAGAAGCGATCGATTTTCGGCCACCAACATTTCGTTAAAGGATCTGATTCACTTCGCCTATGGAGTTCAGGATTATCAGATCGCGGGAGGTCCGCCTTGGCTTAACTTCCAAAGATACGATATCGAGGCGAAAGGACCAGGCCCGTTAGAAAACGGGCTCCGCAATATGAGCGAAGATCAGCGGAGGCTCGACTTCGAACGTCGCAAACTGATGCTCCAATCCCTTCTGGCGGAGCGCTTTAAGTTCACAGTTCACAAAGAGTCAAAGGAGGCTCCGATCTATGCACTCGTTGTCGCAAAGAACGGTCCAAAACTCAAAGAGGCGACGGCTGAAGAATTCGCGCCTCCCGACCTAAGGGAATTACCAAAGCTGGATTCGCCGGAATGGAAGGGCAAGTTTAGAGGACAAGGAATCCGTATGGGCAGAGGTGAAGCGACCGGGCAGGCGGTGAAACTATCCGTCTTGGCCGAAATGTTATCTACCTCCCTTGGCCGCACAGTCTTCGACAAGACTCGACTCAACGCAGCTTATGATTTCGATCTCAAGTGGACGCCCGACGAAAATCAAGGTCCTGGATTGGGAGGTCCGGGAGACGCTCCTTCTGACCCCACGGGACCCTCAATCTTCACAGCTATAGAAGAACAACTTGGCCTTAAGTTGGAGCCGCAAAAAGGCGCGGTTGAAGTTCTTGTAATTGATCACGCGGAGAAAGCTTCCGAAAATTAGCTACGCTGTCAGTAAGCTGACCGAAATGGAGATCTTATCTATGCTTTCATTCTTCCGAGCACTATTGGTGCTCGCTCTCATCAACGTCCAGCAAAGTGGCGCTCAAACACCAACCCCAACTCCGTCACCCGCCCCTACGTTTGACGTAGCTTCTGTCAAGCCGAACAAAACCGGCGGCATGGGCGTGCGGATCATGTTTCAACCTGGCGGGCGATTTAATGCCGACAACATCACGTTGAAGTTCCTTGTCCGGCTAGCGTATGACGTGCAAGACTTTCAAATCTCCGGAGGCCCTCCCTGGCTCAACTCCGACAGATACGATATCGAGGCCAAAGCCGAAGGTCCTCCCGAAGGTGACATGCGCACCATGACGGAGGAACAGCGACAGGCAGACATGAAGCGCCGCCGTCTCATGCTACAGGCACTGTTAGCAGACCGCTTCAAGCTAACTCTTCATAAGGAATCGAAGGAGGCTCCCATCTATGCGCTCGTCGTCGCAAAGAATGGGCCAAAGATGAAAGAGCTACCGCCCGAGCCGCCGCCAGCACCGGACGCAGACCCGAAGGACCCGCCCGACAAGCCAGATCCTAAACACATGGTCATGGGCAGGGGTGGCATGCGAATGGGTAGAGGGGAGTTGACTGGGAACGGCGTAAAGTTGTCCTTTTTGGCCGAGGCATTATCTAACCCGCTGGGTCGCACGGTTGTCGATAAAACGGGGCTCAAGGGAGATTATAATTTCGAGCTCAAATGGACTCCCGATGAGAGCCAAGGCCCTGGTTTTCGAGGGGCCGGAGACGCCCCTCCACCTCCGGACGCCAATGGGCCCTCCATCTTTACAGCTATCCAGGAACAACTCGGACTCAAGCTAGAGTCGCAAAAAGGCCCGGTCGACCTTCTCGTGATTGACCATGCGGAAAAAGCGTCCGAAAATTAGCGGCGTTCTGCAATGGATAGTCACAGGATGGCTCTTTGTGGCGAGTTTGTTCGCGTCCGAACATTCCGGGCAAGTCATGTTCTCTGGCTTGCCTGTTCCGGGGGTAACCATCACAGCCACGCAAGGCGAAAAGAAGCTAATTAGCGTCACAGATCAGCAAGGAATTTACACCTTTACTGATTTGGCTGATGGAACCTGGACACTCGAAGTGGAGATGACCGGCTTTTCTCCCATCAGTCGTCAAGTGACGATCGCTCCAAGTGTGCCCGCGGAAAAGTGGGAACTGAAACTCTTGCCGCTCGACCAAGTAAAGGCAGCGGTCCCAATGGGTACGCACGTGGCAACTCCTCCGCCGCCGGCCGTCGCGAAAAATAGTCCCGCTGAGGCTGCTCCAAAAGAAGCTGCACCCAAAGAAACGAAGACGGACGACGAAAGCGCCGGTGCCTCCAATGGCTTTCTTATCAACGGCAGCACCAACAATGGCGCAGCTTCGCCGTTTGCGCAATTCCCCGCATTTGGCAACAGCCGTTCCGGTAGCCACGGACTTTATAACGGAGGCATCGGCATCATCGGGGACAATTCCGCGCTCGACGCGCGATCATTCTCCCTGACTGGTCAAGACACACCAAAGCCGGAATACAGCCGCATTACCGGCGTGGCTACGTTGGGAGGTCCGCTCAAAATTCCACATCTGCTTAAGAACGGGCCCATGTTCTTCGTCGGCTATCAGTGGACACGCAACCGCAATGCCACCGCGACTCCGGGTCTGATGCCCACTTTGGCGGAGCGCAGCGGCGATTTGTCGGAGACTCCTTATGGCAGCGTCATCCCAGCGAGCCGCATCAGCCCGCAAGCGCTGGCGTTACTGAATTTTTACCCGCTGCCGAATTTCTTGGGTAGCTCGGGTTACAACTATCAAATCCCCATCGTCAGCGCCACTCATCAAGACGCTCTGCAATCACGTCTCAGCAAATCAATTGGTCAAAGGAATCAGCTTTATGGAAGATTCGCGTTTCAGGACACGCGCGCCAGCACACCGAACCTGTTCAACTTCCTCGACGCAAACGATGTTCTGGGAATTGCAAGTGACGCGAATTGGTCGCACCGCTTCGGCTCGCACGTGTTCAACACTCTCGGCTATCAGTTCAGCCGGCTGGCAACGCACACCACCTCGTATTTCGAGAACCGAGAAAATGTTTCGAGCAACGCAGGCATCTCCGGCAACAATCAGGCACCCGTGAATTGGGGACCGCCTAGCTTGTCGTTCTCAAGCGGCATCACCCCGCTCTCCGATGGAATCCCGGCCTCTAATCACAATCAGACAGGCGCTGTTTCCGATTCCACGCTGTGGATTCACGGCCGGCATTACATTACAGTAGGTGGCGATTTCCGCAGGCAGCAATTCAACTACTTGTCGCAACAAAACCCACGCGGAAGTTTCGGCTTCACGGGAGCCGATACTGGGTTCGACTTTGCGGATTTTCTACTCGGTGTTCCAGACACAAGTTCCATCGCTTTTGGTAACGCCGACAAGTATTTTCGCCAGTCAGTCTACGACGGCTACCTCACAGACGATTGGCGAGTGAGTCCGGAACTCACGGTGAACGCCGGCATGCGGTGGGAATACGGCGCGCCCATCACGGAACTCTACGGCCGTTTGGTGAACCTTGACATCGCGCCGGGTTTTGCGGCGGTAGCGCCGGTGCTGGCGAACGATCCTCTTGGCCTGCTCACCGGCCAGCATTATCCTGCGTCGCTCATTCACCCCGATAAGCGCGCCATTGAACCACGCATCGGCATTGCCTGGCGGCCTCTCTCCGGCTCGTCGCTCGTTGTACGAGCCGGATATGGCATCTACTACAACACGTCCGTCTACCAGAACATAGCTACGCAAATGGCGCAGCAAGCGCCACTCTCGAAGAGCTTTACTGTCGCCAACAGCGCTGCCACTCCACTGACTCTGGCCAACGGATTCAACGTTTCTCCTACCACCACGGCGGATACGTATGCCGTCGACCCAAACTTTCGCGTCGGCTATGCGCAGAACTGGCAAGCATCAGTCCAGCGCGATCTGCCTGGGTCGTTGCAAATGACGGCTACTTACTTAGGAATAAAGGGAACGCGCGGAATGCAAGAATTCTATCCGAATACCTTTCCAAACGGCGCTGCAAACCCTTGTCCGCTTTGTCCCAGCGGCTTTGTCTATCTAACTTCGAATGGCAACTCTACCCGCGAAGCAGGCCAAATTCAATTGCGGCGCAGGCTCCACAGTGGCCTCACCGCGACTCTCCAGTACGTCTTCTCGAAGTCCATTGATGATGACTCGTCGTTGGGAGGTCAAGGTTTCACGCTCACCCAAAGTGCCTCCAGCTCGGGTAGCGGCTCACCAGGCGCGGCTCTCCTGCCGCCATTAGCAGCAAGTTCGCCCAGTGCGACGGTCGCACAAAACTGGCTCGATCTCAGTGCCGAACGGAGCCGTTCCAGTTTCGATCAGAGGCAGCTCTTCACTGCGCAAATACAGTACACGACGGGCATGGGTATGGCGGCAGGAACCTTGTTGACCGGTTGGCGCGGCACGCTGCTAAAAGAGTGGACCTTCGCTACCCTGATCACCGCCGGTAGCGGTCTGCCGGAAACTCCCATCTTGCCATTGCCGACGAGTGGCACAGGGTATATAGGCGCTTTGCGACCCGACTACACAGGAGCTCCACTCTACGCTGCTCCGTCCGGCCTGTTCCTAAATCCTGCGGCGTACACACTTCCGCTGCCAGGTGAATGGGGGAACGCGGGAAGAAATACCATCACCGGCCCCGCTCAGTTCAGTTTGAATGCCTCTATGGGGCGAACCTTTCGTTTGAACGATCGTCTCAATCTGGACCTACGCATCGATTCTCAAAACGCGCTCAACCACGTTGCATTTACTAGTTGGAACACAACCGTGACCAGCGCCCAATTCGGGTTGGCGGCGGCCGCGAACAGTATGCGTAGCTTACAAACCACTCTGCGGTTGAGGTTCTAGCCGATGCGACTGGTCATAGCGTTCTCATTGTTCACACTCGCTGCCTGCGCTCAGCAGGTAGGCCAGAACACCCAACCCGGGGGCAACGGCCCGGCTACCTTCACTAGCAGCACCCAGTTGGTTGTAGAGACAATTGTTGTCACAGACAAGAATGGCAATCCAGTAGAAGGTCTAACCGCTAACGATTTTGTTGTCACTGAGAACGGCGCGCCCCAAACGATCCGCGTCTTCGAACACCAGAACCTCCCAAAAACTCCCAACACTACGCCCACTGTGAGATCCGAACCTGAGAAGATCCACATTTTCGACAAGCTAGGTAAAGTGCATATCGCTCCAGAGACCGCTGGCAGCGTTAAATACAAAGATCGCCGCCTGCTCGCCCTGTATTTCGACATGACGGCTATGCAGGAGGGAGAGCAGATGCGTGCCTTGAATGCCGCGAAGCAGTTCATCCGTACCCAAATGCAGGCACCCGATCTAATGGCCATCATGCGCTATGTGGGCGGCGCTGTCGAAGTCCTGCAAGACTTTACCGACGACCGCAATCGCCTCTTGAGCATCGTCGGAACGCTGATCGTAGGAGAACGCGAAGGCCTCGATGTTTCCACCAGCGATGCCAGTGCGGCCGACAATGGAGCCGCTTTCGGCCAAGACGACAGTGAGTTCAATATCTTCAACACCGATCGGCAATTATCCGCTCTGCAAACCGCCGCCACTATGCTGGGGCAACTGAACGAGAAGAAATCGCTTATTTACTTTGCGGGCGGCCTCCGCTTGAGCGGCATGAACAACCAGGCGCAACTGCATGCCACCATAAATGCGGCCATCCGAGCGGGCGTTTCGTTTTGGCCGATTGATGCGCGTGGCCTCGTCGCGGAAGCTCCGCTCGGCGATGCCACCAAAGGTTCACCGGGCGGCATAGGCATGTATACCGGTAACTCAGCACTTGCTACGACGTCGAACTTTCAGCAATCGCAAGATACGCTCTACACGCTCGCTTCCGACACAGGCGGCAAAGCGCTCCTCGATAACAACGATCTGACGAAGGGAATCGTGCAGGCCGAGCAGGCGGTCACCAGTTATTACGTGATCGGCTATTACACAAGCAATTCCGCATTAGATGGCAAGTTCCGGCGCGTCAAGATCACTCTCGCTCGCGATCTCTCCGCCAAGTTGGATTATCGCCAAGGCTATTACGCCGGCAAAGAGTTTGGTAAATTCACCGCCGTCGATAAGGAACGACAACTCGAAGACGCGTTGATGCTGGGCGACCCAATTACTGAACTGACTATCGCCATGGAGGTGGATTACTTCCAGTTGAACCGCGCAGAGTATTTCGTGCCGTTGGTGGTGAAAATTCCGGGGCGCGAATTAGCTCTGGTGAAGAAGCGCGGTGGCGACCGAACACTCATTGATTTCGTAGGAGAGGTGAAGGACGACTACGGCTCAACCATCTCTAACGTTCGCGATAAGGTGAACATCAAGCTTAGTGATGCCACGGCTGCGGAGCTGGCCAAGCGGCCCATTGAATACGATACTGGGTTCACTCTCCTACCTGGCAAATACTCGATCAAATTCCTCGCGCGCGATGACGAGACGGGCAGAATCGGCACCTATCAAACCTCGTTTGTCGTCCCTAACCTTAATAAAGAGGACAAACGCATTCCAATCAGCTCGGTCGTATTGAGCAGCCAGCGAGTCGATTTCAAAGACGCGCTCTACAACGCCATAAAGGATAAAGCTCAAAAGGAGGAGCCCAGCAATCCGCTGGTTGAGGATGGGCAGAAGCTGATTCCGAGTGTCACGCGCGTGTTCAGCAAAGGCCGTGAAATGTTCGTCTACCTCCAAGCCTACGAGCCTGGAATTGATACCACTCGCCCACTGATTGCCTTCGTGAGTTTTTATCGGGCTCACGAAAAAGCTTGGGAGACGCCGCCGATCAAAGTGACAGACAGCATGAACAATCGCTTGAGAACGATGCCAATCAAGTTCAGTATTCCGCTCGATGCCATTGCGCCCGGCAAATACGATTGTCAGATCTCTGTGCTCGATTCCACCGGGCAGAAAGCCGCATTTTGGCGCGCTCCGGTTGCGGTTGTGCCCTAAAACGACGATCAAACTTTGAACTTGCTTAAATCGTCCCAGCCATAGGCGATTTCCACAAACGCTTCGCCACCTCGTTCAATGATCTTTTCAGCGATGAATTGGCCGCCGAGCGCTTCGTAAAACTTCCTGTACGGATTCGCGCCAAGCACCCACACGGCCATGGAACGAAACCCTCGCGATCTCAGTTCATGTATGAATCGCTCTACCAGAAGCGTCCCCAAGCCTTGTCGCTGGACCGCTGGGAGTAAATAGATCGCATGAAGCTCGCCATCACATCCCAACTGTCCTGTTCTTTCCGCCCCTCCACTGGCGAATCCCACTACCTCTTGCTGAGCGTTGCATCCCACAAGCGTCACTGCGTGTGGCTCCGGAGTTGTGAGCATCTCCGTCCAGGAACTTTCCCGTCTTTCGACGGTAAATTTGCTTAACGCACTCGCGGGCAACAAACCCGAATAGGTGCTCTTCGATTCGACGTGAACCACCGCTATGGAATGCGCATCACTGATAAGGGCTGGGCGGACGTTGAACATCTGAATGTGGGAGTCAAAAGTGAAATCTTGTCCTTCCAGCATACGCAAGCATCCTTTTGCTGGCGCAGTAGGCAATGTCTGTGGGCATCGGAAGATCTGATACGACCATTTCCATGCGCTAAACGAAACCAATTCCGGTCTTGCCAAACCCCGACCCGCGATAATGTCTAAGTGACCACGTTTCGCCATGTGCTCGGGCGGCTCGGTAAGTCTGGCATTGCGTTCCTCCTCGCGCTGGCGCTCTATTCAGCGCTTTACCTCTCGGGGCGCGTAGTTCAGGCTTTCTTAAGCCTCTTCGTGTTGATACCCTTAGGCGCCATCGTCACGTTCCGCCTATTGCGTTTTGTGCAGCGCCATTCGTTATGGAGCGTGCGCAACCGTCTGCTGTTCGTTTATGGCCTCATTGGTGTCTTGCCTATTCTGCTTTTATTGGTTTTGGTCGGCCTCAGTCTCTGGGGCCTCACCAACGACCTAGCCGTTTACCTTGCCACCTCCGCCCTCGAGCGAAAGCTCGATCCCCTCAACGGGGCAGTCGACGGCTTATCGCGCATGTCCCCGGATCAGCGCCTTCTCTTCACCGCCGGCATGGAAGACGCCTTCGCGAAAACCTTTCCCGGAGTCGCTTTCTACGTGCGCGACAAAAACGGCGAGCATCGCTATCCGCTCGATAGTGCCGAGCTAAAACTTGATCTTAAATGGCGCGACGCCCACGGCCTACTGTTCTGGCGCAATCGCTTTTACGGTTGGGCTTTGCGCGCCGATGGACAAACGCAGGTCTGCGTCGTTGCGCCTCTCTCCAACGAATTGGTCGAAAATCTTGTGCCGAACTTGGGAGTCATCGCCCTCATCGAAATCAAGGGTTCACACGGCAAACCGGAACTGTCGCTCAGTTTGGAAGACCCGACCGGCAAGTCCGAAGCGCCCGCGCGTCTGCGCTTACACCTGCCTCCCGCTGTCAGCAGCTTCGACATCCCGGTCTTCCTCCCATCCACCATGCAGCACTATCATTTCGATAGACCCAACCAGACTCACGAAGGAGTGCTCTGGGTATACTCACGCCCCTCCGCCGTTTTGTCTTCCTTCTTGTCTAAGTCTGAAACGCTGCGCGGCACCCTGGCCGCTCTCTTTCTTACGGTAGTCATTCTCTTCCTGGTTGTCGAAGCGGTCGCTGTGACTATCGGCGTCTCGCTCTCCCATCGCCTCACCACTGCTGTCAATCAACTCTACGAAGGCACCCGCCGCGTCTTGCTCGGCGATTTCCAACACCGCATCCCCGTCCGCGATAAAGATCAGCTTGGCGATTTGAGCGCATCCTTCAATCAAATGACCAGCAATCTCGAGCGCCTTTTCTCCGTTGAAAAGGAGAAAGAACGCTTGCAGACTGAACTGGAAATCGCCCGCGAGGTCCAGAATCAGCTCTACCCAAAGGAAGCTCCTCCCATGCGGGGGTTGAAACTGACAGTGTGCTGCGACCCTGCCCGTATGGTCTCCGGTGATTACTACGATTATCAGGAAATCGCCGGCGGCAAGATGGCGTTCGCTATCGGCGACGTCGCCGGCAAAGGGATTTCCGCCGCTCTGCTGATGGCCACTATCCAGGCTGGCCTGCGCGCCCAAATCTCTCTCAACCAGCCGAACACCGAACTATGTGTGTCGCTAGTCGTTTCCCGCCTCAACAAGCAAATCTTCGCCAACACGGCGCCCGAAAAATACGCCACCTTCTTCTTCGCCACTTTCGACGAAGTCTCCAGCACCCTCACCTATACCAACGCGGGCCATCTCTCGCCCCTCTTGTTCCGCAACGGCAATGTCCAATCTCTCGATTCCAACGGCACCGTAGTGGGCGCTTTCGCTGGCGCCGTCTACAATGAGAGCACGATTATTTTGCAGCCCGGCGATTTATTGCTCTGCTACACGGACGGCATCACCGAACCCGAAAATCCGTATGGCGAAATGTTCGGCGAAGAGCGTCTTATCGATTTGGTGAAGAAACACGCCCAACGCGACGACCGCGAAATTCTCCAAATCATCCTGGAAGCTGTGCGGAGCTGGACGGGCTCTCCCGAACTCCAGGACGACATGACTCTTCTCCTAGCACGTGAGGTCCGGCCCGTATGAAGGTCCTAACCGCGGCTGAAATGCGTCAGGTGGACAAACTGACCATTGATCGCGGCATTCCCGGTTTGATCCTCATGGAAAACGCCGGTAGCCGCGTTGTTGACATTCTGAGTGAAACGTTTGCCCCACTTTCCACTCATCGTGTGGTAGTCGTTTGTGGCAAAGGAAACAACGCCGGCGACGGCTTCGTCATCGCCCGCCAGCTTTTTACCCGCGGCCTTTGCTGTCGGTTGACTGTCCTGGAATTGTTCGATCCCGAAGTGCTTTCGGGAGACGCCAAAGCAAACCGCCAGATGCTCGACGCCTGCGGTTGCCCCGTTGTCCGCGAGTTATCCACCGGCGCCAATCTCGCGACACTCGTCGTCGACGCAGTCTTGGGCACTGGACTCACCGGTGCGGCAAGTGGTCCGGCCCTGGAAGGCATCCGCCTCATCAACAAAGCGTTCCCCCTGGCTCGGAAAATCGCCGTGGATATACCGTCCGGCCTACCCTCCGACCTCCCAAACGCTTCCGGCGAGTATGTGAAAGCTGATCTCACAGTCACGTTCACTGCCGCAAAACGAAGCCAATGCCTGTCTCCCAGCTATGAGTGGATGGGTAAGCTACTCGTCGCCCCCATCGGTACGCCCGATTCACTCCTCCAAACCTTCCCACTCAACCAGACAACGCCCGACGACCTCCGATATCTCTTCTCCAAACGCGTTCGCAATTCCAACAAAGGTATCTATGGGCACGTTCTGGTAGCCGGCGGCTCGCTCGGCAAGAACGGCGCGCCCGTCATGACCGGCTTAGCTGCCTACCGCAGTGGAGCCGGTTTAGTCACCGTCGCCTCGCCCGGCGGAGGTTCCTCAGATCATCCCGAACTGATGACCGAACAATTGCGCGACGCCAACCAACTCCTCGATTTCTTGAAGAAGATGACCGTCCTGGCTCTGGGCCCCGGCCTCGGCGTCGGGGAAGACACTGTTCGCCTCGTGAAAACAGTGTATGAAGAAGCCGATGCACCCGCCGTCGTCGATGCCGATGCCCTCAACGCCCTTGCCGGCGCTCTGCCCCACACAACAAAGGTCAGAATCCTGACCCCGCATCCCGGCGAAATGGGCCGCCTCACCGGTAAGTCTGCAAAAGAGGTGCAATCCGATCGTCTCTCACTCGCCCAAAACCTGTCTTCACAGAGCGGCGCAGCCATAGTGCTCAAAGGCGACCGCACCATCATTGCCTTTCCCGACGGTGAGACTTGGATCAACCCCACCGGCTCTCCGGCGCTCGCCAAAGGTGGAACGGGCGATATTTTAACTGGTATCATCGCTGGTTTGGTCGCCCAACATCCGCAAGATTGGAAACGCGCTGTCGTCGCTGCCGTTTGGCTGCACGGTCGAGCAGGCGAATTAGCGGGCGCGCACTGGGGCGAGGAATCCACTCTCGCCACTGACCTGCTCGACTACTTGCCCGAGGCGATGAATGAAGTCCGCCCGGCGCTTTGAAACTCACTCCGACGAAGAAACCCGCGCTTTCGGACGTGAGCTCGCGCCGCAATTGCGTGGCGTTGTGCTGCTTATTGGCGATTTGGGCGCGGGCAAAACAACTATCGCGAAAGGCATCGTCGAAGGGTGCGGCGCAGCCACTGCCGACGAAGTCTCCAGCCCCACCTTCACTCTCATTCACGAGTACGGCGATCCCGTCAAGGTCTACCACGCTGACCTCTACCGTCTCGACACTGCCGAGCAAGTCCGCCGCCTCGGCCTCGAAGAGCTATTCGATAAGCCCGCCCTCACCTTAATTGAATGGGGCGAACGCTTCCCCGAACTCATCCCCCTCGACCACACAGAAATCCGCCTTACTCACACCGGCGACGAAACCCGCCTCATCGAGGTATGTTCGGTGACGAGTACTGTCTGATGATCTACTGCGTTGTCTTTCCACCCTTTGTCACCTTCTTCGCATCACCGACCCCACTCAGCTGCTTCGCCTGCCCATAATCGGCCTTTGCCTTATCTAGATCTCCCATTGCCCACCACAAGTCCGACCGGTTAAGCCAGGCACTCACGAAATCGTGCTTCTTTTCAATTGCACTGTTGTAGTCGCTCATGGCCCCAACCAAATCATCAATGGCGCCTTTCGCGATTCCGCGCCCATAATATGCCTCCGCCCACTCCGGCTTCAGTGCGATCGCCGCGTCGTAATACTTCACCGCACAGCTGAAATCGTGTCGTTGCCGCCGCGCTTCGGCCCGTTGGAAAAGGATCCCGGCGTCTTTAGGTGTGAGTCCAACGGCCTTGTCGTAATCTTGCTGGGCCCCTGCGACATCTTTGAGTGCCCCGCGCGCTTCGCCCCGGCTGCAAAACATCTCGGCATCCCCTTGATGCGTGAGTTCTATGGCCTTGTCATAATCTTTCTGCGCCTCCGCGTAACGATGCAGGAGACGGAGTGCCTCCGCCCGGTTGAAATACAGATCTCCGTCGGTATCACGGTTCTCCCGTTGCCTCGTTGCAATTGCCTCATTGAACGCCGTGAGCGCGTTTTTTAGGTGCCCCTCGTCTCCCAACTCTACGCCGCGCACGTCAGAGGCGTCGGCCCCACGCCGTCTAAGAGCTAGCGCCCGGTTGTAATCTCCGAAGGCCTCCCGCGGTTTGTCGGTCTCGTACAGCACAAATCCCCTGTCATAGTAAGCCGGCACATCTTTCGGATTTAGCTTGAGTGCTGCGTTGTAATCTGCCAGCGCACCCTGTGAATCATGTATCTTGTAGCGCGCAAAACCCCGGTTCAGCAGAATCTCAGCGTCGTTGGGTTTGAGCTTGTCCGCTTCGTTGTAATCGTCAACCGCTTTTGCCCAATCGCCGTTTTGACAAAGCGCATCCGCCCGGCCCAATCGCGCCTCCAAGTCGTAGGGCTTCTGAGGAGTTAACGCGATCGCTGTTGTGTAATCGGCAATCGCACCGTTCCAATCGCCCATTTTGTAGCGCGCCAGCCCTCGCCCTTCCAAAGCCACTACATCTCCGGACGTGGGAGGAATGCCTTTGTTGTAATCATCCAAAGCGCTAGTCCACTCAGCCTTGGCAGCATCCAATTTACCCTTTTTCTCCAGCGCTTCCGCCTTGGCCGCACGCACTCCAGCCCGATTCAGCAGCGCGTCTGCGTAGTCCCCACGCACGCCCAGCGCAGCGCCGAAGTCTTTCTCCGCTCCGTCCAGGTCGCCTTTGTCGCGCCGTGCTAAACCGCTGCCGTTGTACGCTTCCGCCCGGTCAAAAGCCTTCGTATAATCACTCGTAAGTCCGATCGCCGCGTTAAAATCCGCAATGGCTCCGTCCAGATCCTTCATCGCGTAGCGCACTACACCGCGCCCGTAGTAACCTAGCGCATCTTTTGGATTCAGCGCAACTGCCTGATCGAAATCCTTGAGCGCGGCTGGAAAATCATCTTGCTTGTAGGCCGCGTGCCCGGCTTCGGTCAAACGTATAAACTCCGAATCGCCCCGCGCGCCCTCTCTGAATGTGCGAGCTTCTTGCGGCGCCAGGCTCACCGCCTTGGCGAGGTCGTCCGCCGCTCTCTGCTGGTCGCCCTGCTTGGCGAGCGCGAGGCTCAGGTCGTAATAAGCGTCAGCGTAGTTGCTGTTCAGCCGGATTGCTTCGTTGTAGTCCTTGATGGCGCCGTTCAGATCGTTCGCCTTATACCGTGCCACGCCTTCGCTGCGGTACGATCCCGCATCCTCTGGCACATCTGCCGGCCTTCGTTCGATCGCTTTCTCGTAATCGGCAATCGCCTCGTTGTAATTTCCCTCCTTATAGTGCGCCGTACCCATGCCGTCAAACAGCGCCGCGTCGTTTATCTTCAGTTCGCGCGCGCTATCAAAATTTTGCAGCGCCGCGTTCCAATCTCCTTTTGCATTGAGCACTTCACCTCGGTGGAGGTACGCCTCAGCATAATTCTTGTTTCGGCTGATCGCTGCGTTATAGTCCTCCATTGCTCTGTCAAATTCGTCTGTCGCCTGGTACGCCAAACCCCGGTTGTAAAAAACCTCCGCGGAGTCTACCTTGTGCTGAATCGCCTCGCTATAATCCCGCACCGCCTCCTTGTAGTCGCCACTCTTGTAATGCGCCACTCCCAAGTCGTAAAAAGCCTGACCATCGTCCGGCTTCTGCTCGATGGTTGCTCTGAAGTCCGCTATCGCTTTTTGGGTTTCGCCTGTTGCTTGGTAGGCCAAGCCCCGGCCGTCGTACGCATCCGCAAACTGCGGTTTGAGCTGAATCGCTCGCGTGTAATCTCTCACCGCCTCCGTGTACTGGCTCATCTTGGAGTGCAATTCGCCCAGGTTGTAGTAAGCGCGAAAATCGTCTGGCTTGAGCCGGATCGCTTCGCTATAATCCTGAGTCGCCTTAGCAAACTCGTTCTTTTGTTGGTACGCGACGCCCCGGTCGTAAACGGCGGCCTCGTCTCCTGCGTCCAGCCGGATCGCTTCATCGTAATCGCGAATGGCCCCATCCACCTCCCCTTTTTCAAACTGAGCCGTGCCTCGATTGTGGAAAGTAGCTTCGTCCCCTGGCGCAAGCTCCAATGCCCGGTTGTAATCCGCCGTCGCACCATCCAGATCGCCCGTCTTTCGCCGCGCCGCTGCCCGGTTCACGTATGCATTGGCAAAGTCCTTTTTCAGCTTGATCGCCTCGTCGTAATCTTTGATCGCGCTAGTAAAATCACTTTTGTCGTAAAACACCAAGCCGCGGTCTAGGTAAGCGGTGGGATCTTTGATCTTCAGAGAGATGGCTTTGGAATAATCTGCCAGCGCGCCGTCCTGATCGCCTAACCGGTAACGCGCCACCCCTCTCCCAAACAAAATCTCTCTCCCATTGGGCTTCAACTCATCTGCCTTGTTGTAATCTTTGAGTGCTTCGGCAAAGTCGTTCATGGCATAGTGCACCGCTCCCCGATTGCGCCAAGCCAGCGCCTCGTTTGGCTTAAGCCGGATAGCTTCGTTGCAATCTCCCAGCGCGTCCGCTAGTTTACCCTCCCGATACCGGTCCGCGCACCGGTCTATCAATTCATCCGCCGTCAATTTTCGTTCGGCTACCCCAGCGCCTGTCTTCGCCGGCGTCTCCTGTCCCGAGACAGCGCCCGGCACGCTCACTAGGCAAACTACCGCCAGCAAAACCCACGAATTTCGATGGGAATCCATGTCGAAATACCCTCCCGTCTCGGAGAGCCATTGGTCTCCCCGAATTGCTTCACTATACTCCTTTGCGCCCTGAAGGGCCAACTCTCAGCGACATCTTTTCGCAAGCTTTTCTAATTGTTTTTCACTGAAAGGCCATATTTTGCCGCGATAACATAGGACCTTGAACGAATTGACCAACGAAAAACCATTGGGTGACTACGGCTCCGAATACTACGCCGAGCGCCTGCGTTCGATCCCCCGCGAACGCTCTCAGCGCTGGCAACATTTCTTCGCAACCGTAGCGCAAGAAACAGCCCGGGCCTTGCGTCCCCGCAGCGTGCTCGACGCCGGTTGCGAGATGGGTCTTCTCGTTGAGCAATTCTGGGATCGCGGTGTTTATTGCGAGGGGATTGACGCCTCCGAGTATGCGATCTCACAAGTCCGCCGCGATATCAAACCTTACTGCTCTGTCGGTTCGCTAACTACGCCGATAAAAGGCAGATTCGACCTGATCACATGCATCGATTTCCTCGAGCGTTTAGCCCCCGAAATAGTGAAACCCTCTGTCGCGAACCTATGCGCGGCTACCGACACTGTGCTCTTCTCATTTACTCCCAGTGAGTTCAGTGAGCCCACATACTACAACGTTCGGCCTCCCATTTATTGGTTGCAGCTCTTTGCGGAGTTCGGCTTCTGGCCCGATGCGCGCTTTGACGCTGGCTACGTCACTCCCTCTGCCATGCTCTTGCGCAAAGGCGCGCCGCTCCCCGATGACTATTTGCTGCTCTATTCCGAATATCTCCGGCGTAAAATGTTCTTCGAAGCAAAAGATGCCGAAGCCAGAGAGCTCGATGAGCAACTGAAGGCATTACATTCCCGGCACGAGCAGAGTGTGGTAGACCGGCAGAAAGCCGAGCAAGCGCTGGGCAGTTCCATTGCCGAACGCGATCGCCTCCTGGTGGATGTTGACCGCCTCGTGAATGACCGTAATGTTCTGGCTCAGCGGGCGCATGATGCACAGGATGCCTTACAGGCTGCTCTGGGAAGCCGCGCTTGGCGCCTGGCCGAAAAGTATCGCGCCCCTATGCGTCATCTGCGCCACGATTGGCCCCAAGTTTATAGAGCGGCCCGCTTCATTGCGCGCATGCTGACCGGTCGTAGAACTCCTCTGAAAACGGCCTCCAACGACAGCCACGGCCTCGCAGCAGTGGTCGTTTTACCGTCTGTGGAGGCCTCTTATCAGCGATGGATCGATGAATGGGAGCCGGCTCCAGACGAGTTACAAGCACAGACGAACTCCGCGGAATCTTTCGATGGTCCACTCTTCAGCATCGTAGTGCCCGTTCACCAAACCGATCACGCCATGCTTCAAGCGTGCATTCAAAGTGTAATGGCGCAAAGTTACCCGCGTTGGGAGCTATGCGCCGCCATTACTCCCGACGACAACTCGCGAAACTGCAAGTTCCTCCGTGTATTAGCCAAGCAAGATTCCCGCATTCGTATTGTGCAGGTCGCCGAAAACGGCGGTATCTCCCGCAACACCAACGCGGCGCTCGATCTCGCAACCGGTGATTTCATGGCTCTGCTCGATCATGACGACACGCTTGCCCCATTCGCGTTGTTTGAAATCGCCTTGCGCCTGAGGGCGCAGCCGAACGCCGACCTCCTATATTCCGATCACGATTACCTCGATGCGGATCACGGTTTTCGCCGCAACCCGTTGTTCAAGCCAGACTGGTCTCCCAGTATCATGTTCTCGGCTAACTACATCACACATCTAACCGTATTGCGGCGTTCCCTGCTCGACCAAATAGGCCGGCTCGACTCCGCCACTGATGGTGCGCAGGATTGGGATTTGTTTCTTCGGGCCACCGAGCAGACCTGCCGGATCTCCCATATCCCTAAGATTCTCTATCACTGGAGAATGCACGCAGGCTCAACCGCTCAGCACGACTCGGCCAAAGGCTACGCCGCGGACGCTCAATTGTTGGCTCTCCGCAGGCACATGGAAAGGTGTGGTATGAACGCCGCGCCGGAAGTCATGCCGAATGGCTTGCTCCACGTGCGCTTCAAGCATCCTCCTTCTGCTCTCGTTTCCATCATCCTCCCAACCAGGGATCGGGTGGACCTACTCTCCTCGTGTGTTTCCACTCTGCTGGCTGTCACTCGATATGACAACTTTGAGATTTTGATCGTCGACAACGGGAGCAAGGAAAGCGCGACTCAGGAATACTTCCGCAGCTTAGCCAGGGACAAACGTATACGCATTTTGTGGCACCCCGGCTCGTTCAACTTCAGCACGATAAACAACCGGGCCGCCGCCGAAGCGAACGGCGATTTTCTGTTGTTCTTGAACAACGATGTCGAGATTACCCAGCCTGACTGGCTCACTGAATTAGTCTGCTGGGCAAATCTTGCGAAGGTGGGAATCGTTGGAGCCAAACTGCTGCGCGCCAACGGAACCATTCAACATGCCGGAGTCGTGCTCGGGATGAGTGGATTCGCCGGTCATCCCTTTGCAGATGGGCCGCCACTCACTTTCGGGCTTGCGGGCAGCACTGGGTGGTACCGTGATCTCCTCGCTGTCACTGGAGCCTGCATGATGATACGCCGTCAAGTCTTCGAAGAGATCGGCAGGTTCGACGAAAATTTCGTTTTGTGCGGCAGCGATGTCGAAATCTGCCTACGCGCTCATGATCGCGGTTATAAAGTCGTGTGCAATCCGTTCGCCGAGCTCATCCACCACGAGCAACAGACACGCGGAACGAACATTCCCGCTGGCGATTTTGTGGAGTCGTTGAAGCACTATCGCCGCTGGCTGCTGTGCGGCGATCCCTATTGGAATCCAAATCTCTCGCTGTGGTCGCAACAGCCGGCCTTCCGTTATCGCAATGAACAGTCCGCCATCGGCCGCGCCGAAACGCACGTGCAGAACGTAACGGCGGCATCTAATCCAGTTCCTCGCACCGATGCGGATGTCTGGGTTGGCTGGTTCGATTGCAGCGCGGACCAGTTTCAGCGCCTCCGTCAACACAACAGCGCTATCCACGGCGTACGCCCAATCAAGCGTTTGCTGTGGTTCATTTCTCCGTTTGACGTTCCTTTCTACGGCGGTATTTACACCATCTTGCGTTTTTGCGATTACTGGAAGCGGGAAAAGAATGTCGATAGTTATTTCGCCGTCTGCGGTGAGGCCGACGGCCTCAAGACGGCTGCTCTCATCCGCCAGGTTTGTCCGGATGTTCAAGATGATCGAATATTCGTGCTTGAAAACGTTAAGCAGGCCGCCGATTTGCCCGCTGCCGATGCCTGCATCTGCACTTTGTGGACAACTCCTTACTTCGCTCTCCACCACCAGAAAGTGGGCCGCCGCTTCTACCTGATCCAAGACTTTGAGCCAGCTTTCTACCCTGCGGGTTCCGTTAGTGCGCTTGTGGAAAGCACTTACCGCATGGGTTTGTATGGAATCGCAAACACCGTAAGCTTGCAGCGGATGTACGAAACTGAGTATGGCGGCAAAGCGACACACTTCACGCCTCGCGTCAACCCCGTTGTGTTCCACCCTGCGGAATCCGCGGGAATCCCCAATTCGCGCAGACCGCTTCAGGTGTTCTGCTACGGCCGCCCCAAGCATCCTCGGAACGCCTTCGAACTTGTTAGACAAGCGATGCAGCAACTGAAGGCCAAGTTGGGAGATCGTGTCCGAATCGTGAGCGCCGGCGACGAGTGGCAACCCTTCGACTATGGCCTCCAAGGCGTTGTGGAGAATCTCGGGCTTCTCTCCTACGAGGACACGGGCCGTCTCTATCGCGAGAGTCAGGTGGGAGTTGTCATGATGCTCACGCGTCATCCCTCCTACCTCCCACTCGAACTTATGGCGAGCGGGTGTCTGACTGTGACGAACATCAACAACTCAACGGCTTGGCTTCTCAAGCATGGCGAGAATTGCCTCTTGTCGGCGGCAACCGCCAGCGCGCTTTCCGAGACTGTGGAGCGCGCCGTTCTCGATGTCCCTTTGCGCGAGAGCATCTGTGCCAAAGCTCTTGCAATGGTCCGCTCCGATTATATGGATTGGTCTACGGAGGCCGAGCACATCTTCGACTACCTGTGCGATCCGGAAGCCGAAACAGAGGAGCGCACCGCCGCGAACGCCGAGTTCAGTGTTTTCGGCTCGCCTGCTTGGGGTAAGTAATGGTCCCTCGCGAATAGAAATACGAAGGCCATACCCGCAAGGAATATGACGGATCGGCTTGCCACTTTTGAACTTCTTTCGCCCACGACGGCCCTTCTTGGACTCTCGGAATTTCGTAGTCCACCATGCCGGCGGCGAGCCCGTAAGAAAGCACGGACATACAAGCATAGCGGCGTATAGGCGAGTTCGGAGATTCCGCGTTAATCAGTAGCAGTAGGAGGAAACTCACCCCCGGTAGGAATGCGTATCTACCTGTTGGGATCGAATAAAGCGATGCGACGCAGACGAAACTGGAAAGAACCAGAAATACTCCAATCAACATGTTCGCATTTGAGAACAGAGTAGGTCCCCTGAGCATTGTTAGTATCAGTAAAATTAGGCAGAGACACAACCAGCCTCCCACCCGAAGAGTGCGAGTGAGCGGACGCGGGGGAAAGCTGGTGGCCGATACCGACACCTCCTTCAAGCCGGCAAACTCAATTAACTGTTCACGAGTCGCGAATCCGAGCGCCGGCGTCGCCATGTGCTCAACGAACATGTTGATCGCCGATGCGTCCCACCGCACATCCGTCGCGCGCATGGGGTCTAGTCCTTCCCTGGCGATTCTGATTCGGGTCTTAACCACGACTCCTAATTGCACCAATAGACAAAGAATCAGAATGAGGCAGTGAATCTCTTGTTCTCGCTCCGTTGAAAACGCTCTCCTGAGGGCAACGAAAAAGAGGGGACACGCCTGCCGGACCGGTCTGCCAGGTAGCCGCTTCCAGGAGCCCGGAGTGTCCCCCCTTTTTCTTGTCGTCATCATGGGCGGGCCGCAGTCCCATGAGCGTTCCCTGTAGCGCCAGGCGGAAATCAGGAATAGCGGCAGCAATCCCACCGAATACGGAGACGAAAGCCCGCAAAGGACTACCATCCCTCTCACTCCCCACCTCAGCCATCTCGGCCAACCCTCGGTCTCCACAAATAGCAGCACCAGCGTGATTAGTCCCAGAAAGCAAATGGAGTTGGTGGTGTTGAGCCAGATCTCATCTTCGGTGGTGGGCGCGAAGAGAACAATCATGCAACCGGCCACTGCTTTCCACACCGAATCAAACAGCCGCGACTTGCAGAAAAGAATCAACACGATTGCGAGCACCTGAATCAAAAAGGCCAATAAAGTAGTGGCCACGGGCGCGTATGCAAGTCCAAATATCGCCGCTACAGCCGACGATAGTACGGCGCCAATATTGATCAAAAGATCAAAGTAACTTAAGAGCGGGTGGACAAAGAAAATAGTCTGACGGACCGAATGGGTGCAGGCATACTGAAACCACAGCAAGCCCTCTTCAGCCCAAAATCGTGGATGCTGCAATAAGTAAGGTTCCCGGAAAGCGATAGCTGCGATAAAGATCGCTGCTAACAGGCTCCGGGTGTGCCACGCCGTCCATTTTTGAACGCCTGCGTTTGTCGAAGGTGTTCCGCTGCGGTTTTTCGTCGCCAGAAACAGAAACAAAAAAATCGCCGGGGTCAGCAAGACACGCGCAATCTTAGCGGCTAAACTGGCGTACCAGATGTCGCCGCCCAAAGGTAACTCCTCCAACTGTGCCTCTGTGAGAGGGATGGCACTCTTGCCCGCATACCGGCTCTCCGCGATCCAGCGCGAGTTTAGTATCCAATGTCTTTTCCCTTTTACGAAGAGGTAGATCTTGCCGTCCTTGGCCGATAGGAGCATCCCATCTTGTATCTTTGGTGGGAGAGTTGGGATCGCGCTGTCTTCAACAGTTAGTGGATCGCCGGTTGGAATCGCCGCGACTTCGGAAGGAGTCAAAACACGTAATACGGTGTTGCCATAGCCGTTCTTGGTGATCCACTCGGGTTGGTGAATGTGGTGTTTCTTTCCGTCGGTCAAAAGATAGATTTCGTCATGTCCTTCCGCTTTTATCAGCTCGCCTGGGGGCGGAGGCACTTGAGCGCTCAGTGAAAGCGAAAACCCAAGGAAGAAGCATCGCAACCAAAAGGAAGCTCTAGAGGAATTCCCGGGGATCATGAAGTTTTCAGAGTACAGCAACTGGGCTGGCCGCCGGCAACACGTCTATAATGCGAGCATGTCCCTCCGTTTAAGCCGCCGCCGCTGGGTGTTGTTGATGGGAAGCGCTCCGCTTCTCGCGCAAACTGCCGCGCAGACGCCTGCGCCCGCACTGACTCCCGAACAACGCGTCGAAAAAGCCAAGAACAACGTCCGCGAAAACAGCCTAAAACTCGAAGCTATCGAAGTGCCGATGAACGTCGAGCCGAGCTTCCGCTTCGTCGCATAGATTTATGCGGAAACACAAAATCAATCTCGATGAAAGCACGCTGGCCTTCGCTACGATCAGTGAATTGAGCGACGCTCTTCGCAAGCGCGAGATTTCTTGTGTCGAACTCACGAAGTTCTTCGGCGAGCGCCTCGAATCGCAAGGCCCCGAATACAACGCCCTCGCGCTATCGTTGTTGAAAGACGCGAAGAAGGCTGCCAAAGACGTCGATTGGGAACTCAAACGCGAGCGCTTCCGCGGCCCGCTGCAAGGTATTCCGTTCGCGGTCAAAGATCTTCTGAGCGTCGCCGATTACCCCACCACTTGGGGTGCTAAACCCTTCGCCGACCAAGTCTTCGATTTCGACGCCACTGCCGTGCGCAAGCTGAAAAGCGCCAAGGGCATTCTGATCGGCAAACTTGCAATGGTCGAACTGGCAGGCGGTGGAAGCTATACGTCGGCCAGTGCGTCGCTGCAAGGCCCAGGCCGCAATCCTTGGAACAAGCAGTATTGGTCGGGCGGTTCGTCCAGCGGTTCTGGAGCGGCGGTGGGTGCCGGCCTGGTGCCGTATGCGCTGGGTTCGGAAACGTCCGGCTCCATCCTGACACCGGCCTGTTATTGCGGTGTGAGTGGCTTGCGTCCAACCTACGGCCTTGTTAGCCGTCACGGTGCGATGGCGTTATCGTGGACGCTTGACAAAATCGGCGTGCTGGCGCGATCGGCTGAAGATTGTGGTCTGGTGCTGCATGAAATGGCCGGCAGCGACGACGAAGACCCTGGCTCGGCGCAAAAGAGTTTTTACTATTCGCCTCAGTACTACAGCAATCTGAACGATCTTAAAATCGGCTACGCGGAGATTGATTTTGCCGAATGGCCGGTGGAGAGTCTGCGCCCGGCCTTTGCGCAAGCTCTGACTGTGGTCAAATCGCTGGGTCCGCAGATGGTGGAAACCAAGCTGCCCGACTTTGCGTACGGCCCCATTATCACTTGCATTATTGATTCAGAAGCCGCTTCGGTGTTCGAAACGCTGATTCGCAGCGGCCGCGTAGATCAGTTGGCGGACCTGGGACAGATTGATGGGCTGAAGGCTTCGATGAACTATTCAGCCGTGGACTATTTGAAGTCGATGCGCGTGCGCACCCAGATCCAAGCCGCTTTTCGCCAGCTGTTTGCGGGAGTGGATCTGTTGGTTGCGCCAACCAAACTGGATTTCCCCGACAAGGCCGACGTGCCGTTTGACGATACGCCTCCGAAGAGACCCGAGACGAAAGGCGTAGTTGCGGGGTTAGTGCAAGCGAGTAATTTGTGCGGATTGCCTGCATTGACGGTACCGTGCGGCTTTGTGAACGGCTTGCCCATTGGACTGCAAATCGTAGGGCGGCCTTTCTCTGAGAACCGCGTCCTCGCCTTGGGCGTGGAGTTTCAAAAGCGCACAAACTTCCATAAACAGCAACCGGGCAAAATCGCGACGTGAGCCTTCACAGAACCCACTTAATGCTCGTGCTTAAAATACGGCAGCAGCGCGTGGCATCCCAGAAACAGAAATGCCCCGGCAATGACGCAAAGCACGGCGGGCGTCCAGGAAGCGCCGAAGCGCGCTAAGCCGAAGCGATCGGCCGCGGGTTCGATAAGAGCGCCAACAAGCGTGAAGACTTCAGCAACGGCTCCTAAGCTGATGGCGCGCAGATGGGAAGAGATGGAACGCCGCAGCACCCAACCCAGCGCGAAACCTTCTGGAATTTTGTGAAGGCTCAATCCGATGGGCACGAGCGCTATGGGCACAGGCTGCGACGCAAGCGTACGAATGCTCCACCCATCAAGCAGGCTATGAAGGGCAGTTGCCAACAGGAGCGGAGCGATAACGCCATGGCGCGGCGAATGGCCCAGGCGAATCAAAGCCCCATCGGAAACGGCCATCAAAACGACCACGAGCGCGAGGCCAAGAATGGTTTGTGGCCAGCCCCAAACGGCGGTAATTTCCGGCACGATCCAAATGAAAGCGACCGCGAACAGAAGCAATCCACCGGCGGCGGCAAGATAGCTGGAAATGCCGCGATGGAGCAACACGCCGCCGGCGACACCAAGCAGTGCGAGGCCGGTGAGTAGTGCGGCCAACGCCATTTACTGGCCGGTAACTTTCACCACAAAATAGGTGACTTGTTTGCCCTTTTCAACCAGCAGCTGGTGCGGCACGCCGGCCGGGATATGGAAAATGTCACCGGGCGCATAGTGAACTTGCTCGCCGCCTGCAATAGAAGTACCACGCAATTCACCGGGCTTCTCGACGTGGGAGTTGACGAGTTTGCCGCCCGTGATCAGCGTCCCTTCGCCATCTTCAATCACGAAGATATCCGCCTCGTGTTCGTGTACTTCAGACGAACCGGTGGCTTCGCGGTGGGCCACCATCGTATAGTGCCCCTTGTATTGCTTTAAGGGCACAGATTTGAACGTCGGATGCTCGGCGGAAAGCTTATCTTTAATGGCTGCCAGATCCGCTGACGAATAGTGATCGACGGCGCTGGTTGCGGCAAGGATCACGGTGGCTGCGAGAAGAGAAAGAGTGAGTTTGTTCATAGCGGAAAGAAGGTGAAGATTGGTGGGCCCTGTAGGATTTGAACNNCTAACCGCTGAGCTAAGGGCCCGCAACGCAATCTTAGCAGGCTTGCATGGCTCAGAAGGCCGGAAATTCTGAAAAAATTCGGCGAGCCGCTTCATTGACAGACGCCGCGCGAAAGGCGCATTTGGACAAAATGGATTCCTTAAACGCCTGCTGATTGCTGGCCACCAGCACAGCGGGGATTCCGAAAGCGGCCGCGGCGCCGAGATCGCGTTCCGAATCGCCAATCATCCAGGACCGGCTGACATCGATATTGAGATCGCGGGTTGCCGATTCGAGTAAGCCAGGCGCAGGCTTCCGGCAACAGCAGGAGATTTTGAATTCAGGCCGTTCGCCGGCTACGCCCGTGTCGGGATGATGCGGGCAAAAGTAAATGGCGTCGAGATGCGCGCCCGCTTGCGCCAGGAGGGCTTCGAGTTTCTGGTGAATTTCGGCGAGTTCCGCGAGGGTACATTCACCGCGCGCGATGACCGGTTGATTTGTGACCAAAACGGCCAGAAAGCCGGAATCGTTGATGGCACGAACCGCGTCTGCCGCGCCGGGCAGCAGTTCCATCTTGGAAGGAGACGTAATCCATCCATAATCGAAGTTGAGCGTGCCGTCTCGATCCAAGAAAATAGCGGGCTGCATGCGTAAATAGAAGGATATCTTTATGCCAAACGATTTTGTGGGCAGAGACGGAACCCGCTTCAGCTTGAACGGCGCCGCTTTCCCGGCGGCCGGTGTGAACTGCTACTTCCTGGCCTATTGTGCTGAAGCGAGTGCGCGGGCGGCGATGACGACGGCAAAACAGATGGGCGCAAATGTGATCCGGAGCTGGGCCTTTTCCGACAGTGCGCAAGCGGGAGGCGGAGTGGCTTTCCAATATCTGGAAAACGGCGCGATCAAGATTGACGATGGACCCAATGGCTTGCAAAGGCTGGATGGCGTTATTCAGNNCCGCCGAGGAACTGGGGTTGAAACTGATTCTGCCGCTGGTGAATCATTGGAAAGATTTCGGCGGCACGCCCATGTACTTGCAGTGGCTCGGGCTGGGAGGCGATGTAAAACTGTTTTACGAATCGTTGGAGGCGCGGCTCGCGTATCGAAACTGGGTGCAGCACGTATTGACTCGCCGCAACACGCTCACCGGCCGTCTCTATGCGGAGGAGCCCAGCATCATGGCATGGGAGTTGACCAACGAAGCGCGCTGTGACGGCGAACGAGACATCCTCTTGGATTGGGTGCACGAGATGGTGAGCTATGTAAAGCAGTTGGATGGGAATCACCTGGTGGCGCTGGGAGACGAGGGCTTCTTCAACGAACACCACTTTCTGCAACACAATAAGGGCGAGTTATACGACGGACGCCATGGCACCGATTTTGCGGCGACTCTGGAGATTCCGGAAATCGACTTCGGCGGCTATCATTTTTATCCCCAAGACTGGGGCCACCAAAACGATTTGGCATTCGGCGACCAGTGGGTGACGGATCACGCCAAGGCAGGCGAGCGGGCAGGGAAGCCGGTGCTGATGGAAGAGTATGGCCTCAGGTTGGGCGATGCCGTAGTGCCCGATGCGGCAACGCGCAACAGCTGGTTTGCGCGCTGGCTGAAGACAGTTAAAGAAACGGGCACGGCCGGGGCTCTTTTGTGGATGCTGGGCGGCACGGAGGCAGATACCCGCGGGTATAAAGACGATTACGTGATTTACCAAGCTAGCGAAGTGGCGGGGTTGTTCGAACGAGCACGCGCGACGGGTGCGGCTTAGCTGATTGCGTGGTGGCGCACTTCGGGTGCGGGTTTTAGAGAGCATGAGATGTTCGATAGGGTTAGGCGGCCATTTCGAGACCGCCGGGGCTGGTTTCGGGGT
>PMSX01000189.1 GCA_003167495.1 Bryobacterales bacterium
GGGAGTTTTTGCGCTCTATAAAAATAATAGGCGGCTGTGAAAAAAATGGCCCGTTTTGGGCGGCACGCATAAGTCGTTTTTGCCGGTTGTTTTGCCGGATGAATATCGGGGTGGAATTTGGGTGTGAGGGGGAGGGTTTTGGTTTGTGAGTGGCGATGGGTACACAGGTGGTTTGAGGGTTGGTGGTTCGCATGGTTTTGAGCTCCTTTGGTCTGTAAAAATTGGCGCGCCTTTGAGGTGAGGTGCAAACGCCATTCCGAGTTCAGAGTAGCGAGACGGCCGAACCTCGGGTGGGGGGAAAGCTGGTAAGTTATTGAAAATGGGTGATGGAAATATTTTTATTTTTGGAAATGGCTAGCGGGAGGAGAACAACTAAGAACTTTTAGCCGCAGATGAAGGCGGATAAACGCTGATAAAAAACGGGTTTTACGAAACGAACTTGGGTGAGGTTGCGGGCCGCCTGGGTTTGTGCGTGGCGGCGCGCCATACAGGGGGCAAGCAACGCCGATCTCGTTTCGCAAAAAACGCTTTTTGTTTGCCTATTTCGCCATATATTCGTCAATAAATATTGGCTTCGTTCCGCAAAAACGCCCTAAACATAGCTAACCTGTCCATTCAAACACCTTGCCAACCGCGCGCTGAACCGCCGGTGATGCCATAAACCACTTCCACACACTACGGGATCGAAGATTCTCAGCACTCACCAGCGTGATCCCTGGTCAATCCCCAGAACCTCCGGGTCAACCCATCCCGACGCCGGATTAAAGGCGTCCGCAAACCCATAGCGGCCATACGCCACCCCGCCAAATTCCTCCAGCATCGTACGCAACGCGGCAGACAAATTTTCGGAGCAAACATCAGCGATCCGCCCGCTGCGCAAGGCACCACCGTGCCATCCAGATCGCATCGGACGCTTTCCATCACATCTCTCCATCCCCATACGCATTAAAAAATAGCGTTGCCCGTTGCAAACTTTCCACAATGGGACCTCCGCAACGCAGCCACTTCATGATAACCGCGTGTTTCGACGTGAACGCTTCTCCCTGCTACGCTCGATCAAGATGAAATTGCCCGGAGGAGAGCGGGCGATGGTGGACATCGTCAAACGCGAGTACCGCTTGAATCCGCTGCATCCCCGCGGACGCCACAGGGCGCGTATGTTCGCCTCTGCTTTGAACCTGCATCAGGATGATGCTGAATTTCTGAGACTGCGGCTGCTTGAAGCGGCACTGGTCAGCGATTGCCGGCTTGGGGGAAGAAGATGAATATGGGCAACGATACTCTTTAGACTTGGAGTGCGTAAGAGGAAGCCGCCGAGCACTTGTCAGAAGCGCTTGGATCGTCTTGAAGGCCGAAGACTTCCCCAGACTTTTGACTTGTTATGTACTATCAGAGTAGGTTCAAATGGCTGAACACTACGCCGCTTAGCTTAGTACACGATTTCAGAAGTTCGATCACGTATTCCGGAACCGCTTGCTGATGATGAAAACACTCCTGTTACCACGCACGACCTCCAGCCGAGCCGTGGGCGGGGAACGAGCGGTTGTTCGATGCCGGCTCGCCAAACGCATTTTCAAAGAAGCGGCTGCGCCGATAGACGTTAGCGTACTCATGGCCCGTCCCATTTAGGCTTCACAATCCAGCGCCCAAAGGCCATCACAAACCTAGCAAAACTATTTTCTCGTCTTACTAAGCTCAAACTAAACCGCTTACCCGTTCCCCGGTCCACGATTCCATCTCACACAATCCCGGCGCGCGCTACTTTCAGACCAGTTAGCGGCGGTCGTGTCTGCCGGCGTCTTCCTGCGTTTCTGCGGATCGCGCCCCTTCCGCCCGACCCGGGGCAACCCGGTTCAGATCGTTGACAATCGAATATTTCGCGTTCGGGCTTCCCACGTCAAGCCATTGGGGCCGTGTTTTTTCGGGGACGGAAAAATAGGGAACCCGTTCGCATTGTGAGACTCCGTACCTCTCCGTCCGTTAAAACAACGCGTTGCCGTTCGAAGCTTCCCGAAATCAGACTTAATCGGCCAATGTCTGCCCGATTTTGCGTGAAGCCTCAGCGTATCTCGCAAGGCTGCGCAGGACCCATTCTGCATTGAATAAGCTCGAACGAAAAAGAAAAACAAACTCCTATCCATCGGTTGGGGAGCGCCTCTCACCGGCGCCCCTCTATGTCCCGTCGGGCCTTCCCCTCGAGCCATTGGGTTCTCACTAAAATACAAACGCGACCGCGCCGAATCAATGATTTACAGAGGTCCATCTTAAAGGGGGTCAGACACCATTAACCCCACGACCGCGCCGAATCAACGATTTGCGAAGTTAGGTGCCGCCTTTCGGGAAGAGGATTGGCGGTGGAATTTTCATCCCAAGGGGTGAGCGGCCCCGCTCATAGGTGATTCGTATTTGCGAACCTCCCAGCCGACCTGAGCGGCGGCTCGAACTCCAGGCTTGGGTTTGTTTTTGCAAAGCCGTCATCGTCTCCGCGATTTGGGTTCGAAGCGCAAAAACGGCCAAGCACGCAATCTCGTTTCGCAAAAAACGCTTTTCCTTCGCCTATTTCGCCAGTCCTTCGCCAATCAATTTGGCTTCGTTCCGTAAAAACGCCCTAAACCTAACCTATCCACTCAAACACCTTGCCAACCGCGCGCTGAATCGCCGGCGATGCCATAAACCACTTCCACACACTACGGGATCGAAGATTCTCAGCACTCACCAGCGTGATCCCTTGGTCAATCCCCAGAACCTCCGGATCAACCCACCCCGACGCAGGATTAAAGGCGTCCGCGAACCCATAACGGCCGTACGCCACCTCGCCAAATTCCTCCTGCATCGTACGCAACGCAGGCAAACAAATTTTCGGAGCAAACATCAGCGATCCGCCCGCCGCGCAAGGCACCACCGTGCCATCCAGATCCCGTCTCGGACGCTTTTCGCCCCACCCACCCCAGATCACGTACCCGATACTGCTGTCGGAAGGCGTCACCCCCCAGAGGTCTTTTGAAAAATCGGAGTACAAGCTACGTAAACTCAAACAGTACTCTCGGTGAGCGTAAGTCGCCACAATCGAATTATCGAAATAGTTAATTCCATAAGGCGGCCCATCGCGCAGCTGAGAGAGATCCAAGTAAGCTTGTGGAAATTGATGCGTGAAAATAGGTCCGCGGCCCACCCATCCGTAGTTCCCAAATACAATCGGGTCGCGCGCGAAGCGAAACCATGTCTCCGTAGGGATCGAACTCATTGGTGAGCCGAGCGCCAAGATGTGCAGTAGAACGTTTTCTCGATAATTCGCCCAGACTGGCCGCAAGAAACCCGATTCCGGTTTCCATGCCATCCTCAAAAGTCCCGACTTTACATCCAGCATCCACGCAAAGTTCACTCGCTCATAAATTTGTTGTGCCAGCCGGTATATCTCGTCGTCTCCGGCGAAGCACTGCTGGGCAGTCAGCGCCCCCGCCAGCAGCAATGCCGTGTCAATGGTAGATAACTCACAGTTCCATACCCGTTCACCGTTCTTCCGATTGACGAAGTGGTAATACCAACCGAACTGATGCGCCTGCTCGAGCGCCAGATGCCGCAGCGTGGCGCGCACCCGTTCGCGCGCGATGTTACCCTGTATCCAATTCCGCCGCGAAGCTATGCAACATGCCGTCAGAGCGAATCCCGTTGCGGCCATGCTCGCCACATCCAGCGAATGACTCACGCGCTGATGTCCATCTACCGCGGCTCGATCAAGCACTAGCCCCGTATGCGGGTCCGCCTGCTCCCAAAAATAGAGGAACGCCCGCCGCGAAAGGTCGTCAAGGAAGTGGTCGTCATCGTTGGGCAGCGTGGCCACCACCGCCGCCTGCAAGAACGCACGTCTCGAAATGCCCGCCACAGTCGCCAGCATAGCGCCCGCATCATCGTAAACTTGTAGCGTGCTTCGGAACTCTCTCGTCCTATCGGTCTGTTGCTTGCTGCCGCTGGCCGCTCAAAGCAAGCGCGCTGCGGACGAGCCCACCACTCTAATGGTCCATGGCGAAGCCACTGTCTCTGTGGAGCCCGATATCGCTCAGCTGGACGTGGGAGTTTTGTCGCAAGCAGAGACTTCCCAGGCCGCTGCTGACCAAAACTCCGCCAAGTCGAAACAGTTTGTGAGTCAGTTGCAGCGGCTGATCTCTCCTGCCGGTATCAACTCAGTCAGTCTCTCCATTAACCCCAACTACCGCTATCCGAAAGATGGTGGGGCTGCTGTGATCGCCGGATACACCGCCAGTAACACTGTTCGGCTCACCGTTACCGATCTCTCCCAACTCCGCAACGTCATTGAAACCGCCACGCAGGCGGGCGCAAGCAGCATCAACCGTCTCACCTTCGATCTAAAAGACGAAAAGGCCGCCCGCGCGCGTGCATTAGCGCAAGCCGCCAGCCAAGCTCAGTCCGGCGCCGATGCGCTGGCATCGTCGCTGAAGCTTCGTATCGGCAAATTAATCCGCGTGGAAGAAGTGCAACCCGTTGTCATCTCGCCGGCCCGCGAAGTCGAAGCATCCGCCCTTAAAGAAGCGCTGCCCGACCAAGCCGCCATTGCTCCGGGCACCATTCAGATTCACGCCAGCGTCAATCTCGTTTACGCAGCTTACCAGCGGTAGCGGAAAACTCCACTTCGCCGTCTACGCTTTCGCTGGCCGTTTGAAACTCACAATGTTCTCCCACTCGCTCGCGTCCGATCGCGCGACTACAGCCGTCACTGGCTCCTTGTCACTCATATTGAACACTTCGTGCGGTACGCCTGGCTCAATAAAGATGAAGTCACCCGCTTCATTCTCTAGCATATGTTCCAGCGCTGGGCCGTATTCATGCCGCACCCGTCCCGCCAGGATATAAAGCATCACCTCAAAGTCAACATGGATATGTGCATAAGCCACACCGCCGGGCGGAATGGTGGCCACGTTCATCGATAATTTCTTCGCTCCCACATTCCTCCCGGACAAGCCTGCCTTGTAGCGAATACCGTTCCACCCTCGCACATTGCCGCTGCTGCGGATGGTGAATATCCCGTCGGCGCCTTCAACCTTGCCGAATTCTGCTCCGTTTTCCATGCAACTATCTTTGCATTTCTTCCCTTGACAAATAGTTTAGTTATAACTAAAATATAAAATGGATGGAAGCCGCTGTACTCGATGCGATCGCCTCACCACGCCGCCGCGAGATTCTACGCTTGGTGTGGCACCAGGAGCAAACCGCGGGCGCCATTCACCGGGCGATGCCGGATGTTACCTTCGGTGCAGTTTCGCTTCAACTCCAGTTGTTGGTTAAGGCTGGGTTGGTAGAGGCGCGCACACAACAGCGCAATCGGTTCTACCTCGCTCGCCCGGCGGCTCTCGGCCCGGCCGCCGAAATCCTCGAAAGCATGTGGGACGACGCTTTGTGGAAGCTTAAGCTCGCCGCTGAGTTGGAAGAAACGCGGCGGGGGCCCAAGCGTACCAAAAAACGCAGTAAGAAAAAAGGATTGTAAGGAACTATGCAGGAATTGCCATACCACCTCGACCGGACCGTTGTCATCAACGCTAAGCCGGCCACCGTTTTTGAATTTCTCACCGATAGTGGACGCTGGGCGTCTTGGTGGGGCGCCGGCTCAACCATAGATGCCAGACCGGGAGGCAAGGTGTACATTCGCCATGCGAACGGAATAGAGTCAGTGGGCGAGGTGTTGGAAGTTCATCCTCCTGAACACATCGCTTTCACTTACGGCTTTGCAACCGGCAAGCCGATCCCACCCGGCAGTTCCCGCGTGACAATCCGGCTTGAGCCGCACGACTCCGGCACGCGCCTTCATCTCCTGCATGAATTCGGCGACGCTGCCGTACGCGATGAACACGTGCAAGGCTGGCGCTTTCAGCTTTCGGTGTTTAGTAACGTTGTGGCTAACGAAGTACACGCCGATGCCGCGAATACAGTGGATGCCTGGTTTGAAGCCTGGGTCATCACAGACGCTCAAACGCGCGACGACAAGCTTGCCGGTATCGTCTCGCCTGGTATCCGTTTTCGCGATCGCTTCAGTCTGCTCGACGGCGTGGCCGATCTGTCTGCCCATATTGGCGCATCGCACCGGTTTATGCCGGGTATCAGCCTGCGGCGAAAAGGAGATGTCCGCCACTGCCAGGGAACGGTCCTCGCTGAGTGGGTTGCGGCCGGCGCCGATGGCCAAGAGCGGATGAGTGGCATCAGCGTCCTCACGCTCCGGCCTGACGGAAAAATCGATTCAGTGACGGGTTTCACCAACCCGCCCCAGACGTGACCCTCGGGCGATTCGATACCATCTCTATTGATGAAAGCTCTGTTGCTCACCGAATACAGCAAACTGGAAATGGCCGACCTCCCGGTCCCTCAACCAGCCCCCGAAGAAGTCCTCATCCGCGTCGAAGCCTGCGGCATCTGCGGCAGCGACGTTCATGGCTACGACGGCAGTTCCGGCCGCCGCATTCCGCCTCTAGTCATGGGCCACGAGGCCGCCGGCACGATCGAGTCAGTTGGCTCCGCTGTGAGCAACTTCCGCAAAGGTGACCGCGTTACCTTTGATTCCACCATCTATTGCGGCGAGTGTGAATACTGCCGCAAAGGCGCCATGAATCTCTGCGGCCACCGCGAGGTACTCGGCGTCTCTACTACTGAATTCCGCCGCGCGGGCGCTTTTGCGGATTACGTTGTCGTTCCAGCGCGCGTGTTGTACTCGCTTCCCGCCAGCGTTTCATTTGCCGAAGCCGCTATGGTCGAGCCTCTCGCCGTTGCCGTTCACGCCCTCGCCGTGAGTGATATTGCCAAAGGCAGCACGGCGCTGGTCGTCGGTGCTGGCATGATCGGTCTCCTCGTTCTCCAATCGCTCAAAGAAGCCGGCTGTTCGCAAATCATCGTTTCTGATATTGACGACACACGCTTGAAACTCGCTCGCGACTTAGGCGCAACCGCCACAGTCAATGCCAAAACCAGCGATGCCGTCGCCGAAGTTAAAAGGCTTACCAATGGCGCAGGGGTAGACATTGCTCTCGAAGCCGTTGGCAGTACTCCCACCATCAAAGCGGCCATCGAAAGCGTCAAGAGGGGCGGCACTGTCACTTTGATTGGCAACATTGCGCCCAGTGTTGAAATTCCTCTGCAAGTGGTCGTCAGCCGCCAGATCCGCCTGCAAGGTTCAGCCGCTTCTGCCGGCGAATATCCGCAAGCCATTGACCTTATTGCGCGCGGAGCTGTCACCGTCAAGCCGCTCATTAGTGCCGTCGCGCCGCTCGAAGAAGGCGCGCAATGGTTCACCCGCTTGCACAATCGCGAAGCCAATCTAATGAAAGTCGTGTTGACTCCCAAACTGTAATGGCGAACGCACTCTTTGACCTGACTGGCCATGTCGCCATTGTCACGGGAACCTCTCGCGGGCTCGGCCAGTATTTCGCGCGCGCTCTTGCTAGCGCCGGCGCCGATCTCGTCATCACCAGTCGCGACCCCGAAACACTCGAGCCATTCGCCGATGAGATCGCTCAACTCGGCCGCCGCGCCGTGCCTCTCGCTCTCGACGTCTGCGACCCGAAAAGCATCGAAGCGATGACCGCTGCCGCCGAACAAGCCTATGGCAAAATCGACATTCTCGTCAACAACGCCGGCATGAACATCCGCAAGCCAGCGCTCGAAGTCCTTTGGGACGATTGGAACAAAATCCTCGATACCAATCTCCGCGGCAGCTTCTTCGTGGCTCAGGCTGTCGCCAAACGCATGGTGGCGAGGAACTACGGCCGCATCATTAATATTGGTTCCGTTACCAGCGTTGCCGGTTATGCTGGGCTCGGCCCATACGGGGCAAGCCGCGGCGGTGTGCGTCAACTCACCATGAGCCTCGCCGACGATTGGGGCCCGCACGGTATCACTGTCAATTGCCTGGCGCCCGGTTGGTTCAAGACGAATCAGAACAAAGTGATGTACGAAGACAAAGAATGGGTGGCCTATTTGACTGACCGCATTCCCGTGAAGCGCCCCGGCCAGCCTAACGATCTCGATTCCGCCGTTGTCTTCCTTGCCGCCGAATCCAGCCGCTACATCACCGGCCAAACGCTCCTAGTCGATGGCGGAATTTCGACCGGTGCCGTTCGCGCTCTACCCAAGAAGGCCTAACTCCTCACACCCACATACAAATCGAACCCCGCTTCGCCATACAATTCGAAATCCGTCTTGTACGCCCGCTCGATCTTTCCCAGTTCTTCCATCTCCCACACCTGCCGCCACAATCCCACTACCGCTTCGGGCGAGATCGATCCGGCAAACCGCAGGTGTAAATACTCACCTCCCGGCACCCGGCGATGCGCCATTTCGCGTGATACGGTTTCCTCGTCTCCCAGCTTCCTCCCAAGCAGATAGCTGTATTCGCCGTCTTTGTCCGACTCATACTCGCTATAAACCGCCACCAACGGCGAACTTGGCAGTGCTTCGCTGTTCCACAGTTCCGAGATCACACCTTCGCCGTTCATCTCGCGCGCATTGCTGGTTCGCGCCTCCCGTCCTGTGACAGTAAACCCTTCCACTGTGACCGTGTTCACTGTTTCGCTCCCTGATCCACTCTGTTTTTACCCCTTGCCGATTCAACTGCTAGCCTCATGCGGGACGGCAATTTGGAAATCACCGCTGTCAATAAGCGATACCGCCAGCCCGGAATCACATACAACCCGCCGTTACATAGACCCGCTAACGACGCATCCACCACTTGCTCGGCACTGAGCCACAACGCCTTGCCCGCCAAACGGTCTCGCTGAATCGCCATCGTGTCGTGAAACTCAGAATAGGTAAAGCCTGGGCATAGCGTCTGCACCGTGACGCGCGAGCCCATGCCGCGCAGTTCCAAAAACAGCCCTTCGCTAAAGATGTTCATCCAGCTTTTAGTCGCGCAGTAGCTCACGCTGCCCTGGCTGCGCACAAACCCGGCTACCGATGCCACATTGATCACGGCGCCCTGGTTTCGCGGCACCATATTTCGCAACGCTGCGTGCGTCAGACGCACGGTCGCCATTACGTGAAGCTGGTGCATCTGCTCCTGGCTTGCCAGGCTCGCCTCCCAGAAACGGCCTAACGTTCCGAAGCCCGCGTTGTTGACCAGCAAACCGAGCCGTGGTTCGGCGGCAATTTTGTCTGCCAGCGATGCAACCTCCGCTGCGTTCGACAAATCGGCGACGAAGATATCGACGTTTGTTTTGTAACTGGCCTTGAGTGCAGTTGCCAGTTCCTCTAGTCTGTCTTTGCGCCGTGCCGCCAGCAACAAGTCATACTCTGCCGCCAACTTTCGCGCAAAAGTCGCGCCAATCCCGCTCGATGCTCCGGTAATGACCGCTAGTGAATGTGCCAACTTAGCAGTTTACGCTGCAACGGCCTCCGGCGCCACCCTCAGCTTAGGCAGCCACTTCCAGCGGCGTCGTCAATTCTTTTTTCGCTGTTTCAGCGCCGAGATAGCGGACACGCCGCACCACGGAATACATGCCCTGCGCGGCATCTAAGATCACTCGGCGCATGTTGGCTTGCTCGCCGATCACCACTGCGCGAATCGGCTCGGGATTGCCGATTCCGGGGCAAATCTGGTAAATCCGCCCGCCTGCCAATTTCCTCTTTATCACGTTTTCGCGCAATATTTGCTCGACGGCACTTGCAGAAACAGCCTCCATCGAAAAACTCCGGTCAATCGGTGAAACGACAACACCGTCTGCCAGACTCCCTTTGCGCTCCATAGCCTCGAACATGCGTATCTTGTACCGATGAGTCATGCCTGTGAATTTCCCGTGTTCCCTCCTTGTTCATATCGGCGTCAGGCCAGCAAATTGAATGGAAAAAAAAGTGTACTCTCCCTGAAACGCTTTCCCCTTGTCCTTCACAATACAACTTGTGCGCTATTCGGTGAGTGTAACCCAAATTACTGAAAGTAAGACCTCAACCGCCCCCATGCAAGCCGCTCTTCATCAACTTCCAACCACTCCATCCGGCAGTACCGTCCCTTCGCCGTTGTACCATCGAGTCTACCGGGTCGCAGGGGGTCCAGAGCGTAAGGTGTTTGACCAAGATTATGTGAATCGGCTCACACAAGGCGATGGCGACACCGAGACTCATTTCACAAATTATTTCGGCGCTCTCTTGCTGATCAAGCTCCGCGGCCGTCTCCGTTCGCCGCAACTTGTCGAAGACGCTCGCCAGGAAACCTTCCTGCGCGTCTTGCACGTCCTCCGTAATAAGGGAGGCATTCAGCATCCGGAACGTCTCGGCGCGTTTGTCAATGCGGTTTGTGAGAATGTCCTTTCCGAATTCTTCCGCGCCGGCTCCCGTTTTCAGCAGGTGCCCGAAAACGCCGTCGAGCCGGTCGACGAATCAGCCAGCGCCGAATCGCAATGCATCAGCGAAGAACGCAAAAGCGTAATTCGTCGCGTCATGGTCGATTTGGCCAGGCCAGATCAGCAGATTTTGCGCAAATATTTTCTCGAAGAACAAGACAAAGATGAGATTTGCAAAGAAATGGGCATCGATCGCGATTACCTCAGAGTGCGCCTTCATCGCGCTCTGAATCGCTTTCGCACAGCCCTCCAAAAGCAAACAAACCCTTTTTCAAAAGGAAGTACGGCGGTCGGGTGAAACGTTTGGCCTGCTTGACTTACTAATTACTAGGACGCTATGGAACACACATTGGCACGTCAGACCAATACGATTGATAAATATCTCTTGAGCGAACTTTCTCATGAGGAGCGCCTGGCTTTCGAAGAGCACATGTTCGATTGCCCAGAGTGCGCGGCTAAGGTGAAGGAAAACTTTGCCATGATTGCAGGCTTGAAGGAGATTTTACGAGAACCGGAGGCCGCCCCGAAAGCGCATGCTGTTAAAGCTACAGGGGCCTGGCGCGAGTGGTTCCGCCCACTGACCTTCGTACCGGCATGCGCGGCCGTCGCGCTCGCCTGTGTCGTCGGCTATCAAAACACGGTTTCCATCCCTCGCATGCTCCAGCCGCAAGTGTTGGATACTACTCCCTTCGTCCCAGCTACCCGTGGCATCACTCAAATCGCCTTCGTAGAGCCGGGTGCAGCCCTCTTCAACGTGAGTTTTGAGGTGGCCTCATCCACCGCCTTCCCCGCATACGTTTGCGAATTCCAGGCGGAAGGTAAAGGATCCATCGCCACCATCGACTGCGGCAAACATTCCACTGCTGAGTTCACCCTCAGCCTCCTCTTGCCCACGGCAAAGTTTCCGCCCGGCGGATATACTATGATCCTGCGGCCTGTCTCCGACAAGCAGACGGAGGTCAGCCGCTATTCATTTGCCATAAGGAATAAGAATCAGTAGAAAATGGATACTCCCCAGCCAATCGAAAAGCGCTTCATCTATCAAGCCGACGCCGTTGCGTTCGCAGCCCACATCCGCCGCCCCACGGATTTTCAATTCAAAGCGGTGGCCAGTAGCTGCCTTCCCGTCACCGGCGGTTTGGCTGAAGCATCGTCCGGTCCGCAGAGCTTTCAGGAACTCATTTCCTTTACTTCCGCTTCTACGAGCGCCCAAGGGGATTTCGCCGATACCCGCCGCGCCGTCGATTTCACGCAAGGCAACTTCGGCGACAATGAGCTGTCCACGAATACGTTCGTAGATGCGCGTCTGAACGGATTAAAGATCGCTGTAGCGCAAGATCATCAACCGAATGTGGCCGCCAAAACCGTCACCTTTATCGCCCAGGAACTGCATGCGCGTCTGGAAAGCTTCTCCGACCGCCGAACCCCTATCGCTTTCCGTGGACTTGAGGCCACCATCAAAGGGGTCTCGGTCGACGGCCACGAGTTGATCGTCACTACCGCGCCCGAAGTGTGCACGCATTATGAGACCTACGACAAGCTGGAGAAGGCATACCAGGACGACAGTAATTTTCGCAAGCAGTACGGCGGACTTTTCTATCCCACAGGTAACGAGAAGACCGGCGTAGGCGCAATGCTCACCAAAGCCTCAATTCCCAATGCCGGCGGCATCATTCTCGGTACAGTGGTAAGCAGTTTGAAATGGGCCGCACAGCCGGCTCCTGGCGCCGAAATTCACGGTAATCGTCTCACCATTCAAGGCTTTGGCTCTATCTTTTTTGGCGAGATCATCTACGAACAGAACTTGCGCCGCCTCACCTTGCTACGCTTTCAACTTGGATCACCAGTTGGAGGAGAAGGTTCAGCTGTCGAAGTGCAATCAAACGGACACGGTTGGCCGCCCGCCAAGTGAGAGCGGTCTTCTATTAATCGCTCTGCTGTTTTCCGCCATCGCTTGCGCTCCCAAGCCAGATGATCTTTATCAGTCCGCGAAAATTCTCTACAGAGAAGGCCTCTTCGCAGACGCGAGCAAGAAAGCCGAGAAGGGTTATGAGCATTTTAAAGGCAACCCACAGTCCGAGTGGTTTTGGAAATTCGCCATCCTGTCCGCAGAATTGCAACTCGTGCGAGGCAATACCAGCGATGCCGACAAGTTTCTCACGGTTCGTCCGCCAGCCCAGTTTGCTGCCCTCGCACCGCGCTATGAAATGCTGCGCGGGTATTCCCTTTACCGCCACAAACACTACCCTGAGGCCCAGGAACTGCTCAATCGCGCTATCGCTGGTGCTCGGTCGCAGGGCGACCATGAAACGCAGGCGGATGCCTGGCTCTGGTTCGGCATGGTTCGAATGGCACACGGCGAATTCGCCGACGCCGAGTCTAATTTTGAACAAACGCAAGAGCTGGCGGAAACGAACCATCTAGATTACCAGCGTGCCGCCGGTCTCATGAATCGCGGACTCATTCAAATCAAGCGCGAGCGCTATGCCGATGCTATCCCGCTTCTCGAAGCCGCGCGCCAAACCTTCAACCGCGCCGGAGCCAAATCCCTTAGTGTGTCGGCGTCGGAGAACATTGCCAATTGCTACGAAAGCCTCGGTAACCTCGATCAAGCTTTGACGTTACTCGAACGCAACGTCGCCGAGCAGAAACGCTCCGGCCTTGCTACATACCTCAGTGACGACTACTCCGAACTTGGCGTCATCCATCTTCGAATGGGTGAGACCAATGAAGCGATTCGCTATTTCCGCCAAGCCTTCGATGTAGTGGGCAAGGACGCCCCTATCGAATATGCCTCGGCCGCCGGAAACCTTGCGAATGTGCTCCAGCAAACCGGATCGCTCGACGAAGCGGAACACTTCAATCAAATCGCCCTGCAGTTCGCTGAACCAAAAGACAGCGCCACCATTGCCTCACTCACTTCCACCGAAGCTGCGATTGCCGAACATCGCGGCCAGCATGAGCAAGCCATCACCATTTATCGAAGGGCGTTAGCGCTGGGAAGTGAAACGCCCTCGGTCCTCTGGCAAGGCTACGCTGGCCTCGCCGGGGTTTACTCCGCCAAAGGTGACTTCCCCAACGCCGACACAAACTACTCCCAAGCCCTGTCAGTTATTGCCTCAAACCGCGCTGACCAACTCAAATCGGATTACAAAATCACTTTCCTCTCAAATCTGATTCGTTTCTACCAAGACTACGTCGCCCTCCTCTTACAGCATGTCGACTCCGATCGCGCGCTCGAAATCGCCGACTCCAGCCGCGCCAGTGTACTGACAGAAGATCTCCTCGGCCAAAGCACTTCTGGCCACGCGGCGCTTTTAGGACAAGTCCAAAAGGCCGCCAAAGCCAGCCATAGCATCTTTCTTTTCTATTGGCTTGCCCCCCAAAACTCCTATCTATGGGCCATCACCTCTACTGGAAGCAAGTCCGTACCCCTCGCGGATCAAAAGCAGATCGTGCAAGACGTGATATCGTACAGATCCCTGATTGAGGAACAGAAGCGCGACCCACTTACAACAGCAAGTCCTGCGGGAATTCGCCTCTACCAGGAGCTAATCGCCCCCATAGCCGGCGTCATCCCACCCAGCAGCCGTGTCGTCATCATCCCCGACGGCGTCCTCCATAACTTGAATTTCGAAACCCTGATCGTCTCAGCGCCGCGACCGCACTACTGGATTGAAGACGCCACCATCTCCGTCGCGCCCTCACTTAGCATTCTGCGGGCAGGGAAGTCAGTCGCGTCAACCCACCGTTCTCTCCTTCTTATGGGAGACCCCGTCACCCAAGGCACCGGCTATGCAGCCCTTCCCGAAGCCGCCTTGGAGATTGCCAACATTCAGCGCCAATTCCCGGCCTCCGACTCCACTGTCTTGACAGGTTCCAAGGCAGTGGTTGACGCCTACGCCGCCGCCCAGCCCCAAAAATTTTCTACCATACACTTCGCCACGCACGTCGACGCCAACGCTCAGAGCCCGCTCGATTCCGCCATCATTCTTTCGCCGCAATTCGGCCGTTTTAGCCTTTACGCTCGCGACGTGGCGCGAACTCCGCTCAACGCCGACCTAGTGACCATATCCGCCTGCCGCGGCGCGGGCGCGCGCACTCTCTCAGGCGAGGGCCTTGTCGGATTCGCTTGGGCCTTCTTTCAAGCCCGCGCTCAAAACGTTGTCACCAGCCTCTGGGATGTTTATGACAACTCCACCGCCCAACTCATGGAGGACTTCTATGCCGGCGTTGCCGCGAGCCATCCATACGCCCGCGCCCTCCGCGACGCCAAACTCAAGATGCTCCACTCCAACTACACACGTCCGTACTATTGGGCGCCATTCCAACTCTATAGCCGCACGCTTGCCGCCGAAAGATAAAGACGTTCCCACCAAATTTGACAGAGTCAGTGGATCCTGCCAATCGAGTCCTGTTCTCTGCTGACGATGTTCTTCGGCAACGCCAGATACCCCAAGGCCGCAGCCTGCGGTTGACCCGGCCCCAGCATCCATTTCAGAAAGCCAGTGAGTGCGTTGCGCTTCGCATCGTCGGCAATTCGAACGGGAATAATAAACCAAGTAAATGATGCAATGGGATAAGCGCCTGCCCCCGGAGCGTCCACAATAGATACCTTAAAATCATCGTGGATTTGAACCGATTGGCTGGCGGCGATAGCCATGCTCTCTAAGCCGCCCGCTACAAATTCCCCGTTCCGGTTCCGAACCTTCGCAAAGCTGAGATGGTTCTGCAGCGCGTAAATGAATTCGACGTATCCAATCGATCCCCCCAACTCTTTCACAAGCTGGGCCACGCCCTCGTTCCCAGTGGCTGCGCGGCCAGTGGGCCACTTGGGAGATAAGTCAGTGCCAATTCGAGTCCGCCACTCAAGGCTCGTTTGGGACAGATAATCCGTCCACGCATAGCTCGTGCCACTGCCGTCGCCTCGATGGATCACTACAATATCAAGATCCGGCAGATGAATGCCTCGGTTGGCTTGCCTCAAAAGCGGATCATTCCATTTCTTGATCTCTCCCAGGTAGATGCCTGCGAGAGCCTCTGGCGTGAGTGATATGTCGTTCGGGAGGCCGGGAATGTTGACAATAGGCACCACCGCTCCGACCACCGAAGGAAACAGCAGGTACTTCTCTTGTTCGCGTGGGGCGAGATCGCGAATTGCTTCAGGACTGTCTGATGCTGCGAAATCCGCGTCGCCGGCGAGTAACTTGCGAACACCCGCCTCGGAACCAACCGCGTCGTAGTTGATCTCCACGCTTGGATTCTCCCGCCGGTAGTTGGTGAACCATTTTGCATAGACGGGATTCGGGAACGTTGCGCCCGCTCCGTTCAAAACCGTCGAAGGTTGAGGCAGGGAAGCCGTTCGAGGCGGCGCAGCTTGGTTCAATCCTTCCGCCAGGTGTTTTGCGATCCGCCGGGCGAGATCTTTGGAGACGTCACTCGACGTGGTTCCGGGCGTCGCCAGATACGACCAGAGTGTCTCGCCGTTTTTATCTCTCAGTTCCACCGATAAGAAGCCATCATAAACAGGCGTTCCATTCGAAGGCGACCTTTCCGACCTCGGGTTTAGGCTGCGATAACCTCTCACCCATATCTCACCGCCGCCACCCAGGATTAAGTCCGCATTCGCTTCGCTGGGCACGACCAAAATCGACGCTAGCTTGCGAAGTTCTGATGCCACGTCCGCGCGTAGTTTCTCCGACTCTGCTTTCGTCGTAAACGGCTCCAGATAAAGCCGCCGGATACCGTTAGTCTTTCCTTCTTGCCGGGCGAAAATGGGCACGGTCGTCGCGCAGACCGCAAGCAGCACAATCCACGTGGCCTTAGACGTCATGTGGTCGCAATCTTCTATCTTCAAACCGCATCGCTTTGTTGTGCATCATTCTTTAATGTGACAAATTCGTGAATAATCTCCATCGCAGTGTCGCGATGGTTGACATTGGCGTAAACATGTCGGAACCATAGTAAAGCATTGCGTCTTTTTATTCTCTTCATCCTGCTTGCGTCTTCACCCATTTGGGCTCAAACCAGTGATGCCCCCGCTCCAGCTAGCGATACGCCCGCCCCTTCTACGTCGGAGGAAGAATCGTTCTGGAGCCGGTTTTGGATTTCGCTGCAAGGCAATTTCATTCGCCAGCAGCAGCCGGCATTCTATGCGAAATATTCCGGTCCGAACAGCTTTTTGCCCGAAGCGAGCCATGCGACCTCGCGCATTGAAACCCTCTACACGGGATTCCAAATCACCAAGCAGCTTGAGATTCTTGCCGACGTCGAAAGTGCGGGCGGCGCAGGTCTAAGTAATGCGCTGGGCATTGCCGGTTTCCCCAATGTGGATGTGGTCCGCAACCCATCGCTGCCCGAAGCGCCCTACGTGGCGCGTGTGATGTTGCACTACACGATTCCCCTAAGCAAGGAGATGACGGAAGCTACACGCAACCCCTTGGCGCTCGCCTCCGAAGTACCCGTGAGGCGATTGGAGCTTCGTTTGGGAAAAATGAGCACCGTCGATTTTTTCGATCTGAACGCTGTGGGTAGCGACAGCCATTTGCAGTTTATGAACTGGGCGATTGTGAACAACGGCGCGTTTGATTACGCCGCAGACACGCGCGGCTACACTTACGGTTTTGTAGCGGAATACTACGACAAGGCGTGGGCCGCCCGGTTCGGCGAGTTGCTCATGCCGACAGTGGCCAACGGCATTCAGCTCGATTGGAATATCGCTCGCGCCAGCGGTGAAAATTTCGAAGTGGAGTACCACCCGACTTTGCTGCCGAAGCGCGCCGGAGTAGTGCGGGCGCTTACATTCGTCAATCATGCCAATATGGGCAGCTACCAGGAAGCCATTGACGGATACTTGTCCGGCAAGGACCCCGTTCCAGACATTGTCGAATACCGAAAACAGGGAAGGGTCAAGTACGGCTTCGGCCTGAACATGGAGCAGGAGCTCTCCCCCTTATGGCGAGCGTTTGGGCGTCTGGGATGGAGTAATGGCGCCACTGAATCGTTCGCGTACACGGAGATTGACCGGACCGCTGAAATTGGCAGCGATTTTCGCGGCAAGCCATGGCACCGCTCAGAGGACAAAGTGGGTGCTGCTTTCGTCGTAAACGGACTCTCCCACGATCACGAAGAATATCTGGCGTTGGGAGGACTGGGCTTCATTCTCGGAGATGGCGCGCTGAATTACGGTCTGGAAAAGATTTTCGAGACTTACTATACGGCCCACGTTTGGCGCGGTATCTCATTTGCCATCGACTATCAGCATGTGACAAATCCAGGCTACAACCGCGATCGCGGCCCTGCGGATGTTATCAGCTTCCGTTTGCACGTCGAGGAACCCGTTCCGTTTGAGAGGATTCGAGGCGGCCGCTGATGGGTCAGCGTTTCGGCTCTTGGCTTCCGGCCTTTAGCTCGCGTTCGCGCAGAACCTCAACCAGCGCTTCTAACCGCCGGGTGCGAGTTCTTAGGCGCGCCAGTTCTTGCGCCTGCCGCTGTTCCGTCGAAAGGAGCGCCGGTACCGGAACTACCGCGACGGTGGAGGTATGAGGAAAAGCGACCACCTCCGTCAGAATGGGAGGTGAAGCTGCATAGACTTTGGAAGCGTGGGCAGCCGTCTCCCAACCCAGGCAGCAGCCCGATAGCACTACAACGCCAACCAGTTTCCATCCCGAACGGATTTCAGATGCTAAGCCGCGCATCGTCTTCTCCTCCCATCCCAAGCGCACAAAACAAAATAAGCCGCCAGAAATACTATCCCTGTTGCGCCGAACGAATAATTGTTTGACGCCGTTTGTGGCAGACCGCTGGCCGCAGCATCTGCGGTCTCGAGAGTGCGATCCGCCACTGGTTGAGCATATTGCGCGGCTCTTAAGCCAATGCCGCGGTGGTTCGATACCCGCTCGGGCGAAAGAAGCCACAACGTCACCACCTTCATGTCGTCGGCAGAAAGGTTGGTAGGAAGCCGGTTATAGGCAGGATCTGCCGCGATTACGGATTGCCCAGTATCGGCGGTGATTTGGGCGGCTTCCAATTTTGGATAGACCATTTCCAATGCTTTGCCGCAACCTTGGCAGGACCATGCACGAAGAATCTGATTGCTTGGGCCCGAAGCTTTAAAAAGGACGATCCCGCCTCCCGCGCCTGTTTTGATTCTCGAGCTGGGCACCGTCAGCAACAAGTGATGTTCGGCAGTGCCGCCCCTTTCGATGCGCACAATTGCGCGGCCACTTATGCGGTCTTCCACGCTGAATGTGTATTGGCCCGGCGTAAGAACTGCGCCCGGAATTTGCAAACTGCGCTCAACCGCAACAGTCTGAGAATCGGAGGTCGTGTCGGATGCGCGTGCGGTCGCCCCAAAAATAAGGGTTGTGCTAACACAAAACGAAGCCAAGATCTTCATAGGTCCTCTCACGCACTGATGCGCGGAAAAGTGAACAGAGGATCTCTTCTATCCGAAGACTGGTAAAAGAACGTGGAGAAAGAAAGAAAAGATGGGTTGCATCATTTGGCACATCTTATCTGGCTGGCTGCTATGCTGACCGAGAGTATCAATCGCTATGGGTGGCGGTAAAGTCCAACTTGAAGACGGCCAGTTTACGTTGATCAGCAAGGCGCTTGCCGACCCTAAGCGTTATGAGATGCTACAGAGAATCGCCGGATCGAAGGAGGCTCCTACCTGCTCATGTATGTGCGACTGGGTCGGGCTCGCCCCCGCTACGGTGTCCCACCATCTCAAAGAGTTGGAAAATGCTGGTCTGGTGAATGTGGAACGCGAAGGCAAATTTGCGCACCTCACGCTGCGACGCGATGTGTGGCAGGCTTACCTGAAGAGCCTGTCTGCGCTCTAACGAAGGCTGAATCCTTCCTGAGTCTGCCTTCATCAATTCGATTGATATAGAAATGACGAAGCGAGAAGCTTCGCCGGAAAGCGTGAAATTAATATGGGTAAGTTAACAGGCAAAGTGGCTGTAGTGACGGGTGCTTCCAAGGGTATTGGCGCGGCGATTGCCAAGCAACTGGCTGCCGACGGTGCAAACGTGGTAGTGAACTATGCGACGAGCCGCGAAGGCGCCGACAAAGTTGTGGCTGAGATCACAAAGGCCGGCGGCAAGGCCGTAGCCGTCGGTGCGAGTGTAGCGAAGGAAGCCGATATTGGAGTGCTCTTCGCCGAGACAAAAAAAGCTTACGGCAAAGTTGACATTTTGGTGAATAACGCCGGTGTGTATGGATTCGCTCCCTTGGAGCAGGTTAGCGCGGACGAATACAAGCGGCAATACGATACCAACGTGCTCGGCTTGTTGCTTACAACGAAGGCCGCTCTGCCGCACTTCCCGGCTGAGGGCGGGAGTGTAATCAACATCAGCTCGGTCGTGAGCACGCTCGCCCCGGCTGCAGCTTCTGTCTACGCATCCACCAAGGGTGCAGTTGACACGATCACGAAATCATTGGCCAAGGAACTTGCTTCGCGCAAGATTCGAGTGAACGCCATCAATCCTGGCCTGGTCATTACGGAAGGCACCCACTCTGCAGGCCTTGCCGGCGGCGATTTTGAGAAGGAGGCCATTGCCCGTACGCCACTCGGCCGAGCCGGGCGACCGGACGACATTGCACCTCCCGTCTCCTTCCTGGCTTCGGATGATGCCCGCTGGATCACCGGTGAGACGATCTTCGTCTCAGGAGGCTCCGCAATTTAAGTAGGGACCTTCGGAGGAGGGTGCAAGATATGAACTCACGCAACCCTCCTCATAATTCTGCTCACTCACCCGACGACCAAGCCGTCCTGAATTCGGGATAGAGTGTCAACCCGCCGCAAGCGAACAAAGTTTGCCCGGTAATATAGGAAGCCTCGTCAGAGGCCATGAACGCAAACACACCCGCAATCTCTTCCGACGTGCCCGCGCGTCCCATGGGAATGTGACTCTCTACTTCGCTCTTCGCTTTTGGATCATTGATCCATGCCATATTGATGGGGGTAACAATCGCGCCGGGCCCAATCGCGTTCACTCGAATACCCCGGTCCGCATATTCAAGCGCTAGCGTCTTGGTCATGTTCTCCATGCCGCCCTTGCTGATGGAATAAGCAATGTAAAGCGGTTTCGGAATGATTTCATGCACGCTTGAATTGAAAACGATCGAGCCTTTCGCCTTGCGCGACAAAAAATGGCGGATCGCTTCGCGCGCGCAAAGGAACGCCCCGCGCAGGTTTACGCCAATGACCTTGTCCCAATCGGTCATCTCCACCAAGTCACTCGCCGCCGGCTTCTGAATGCCTGAATTGTTGATCAGAATGTCGAGTGAGCCGAGCTTCTCGACCGACGTCGCAAACATGCTTTTCACCTGTTGCTCGTCGGAGACATCGGCCGCCACTGTGAAGCATTTTGCCGTAACCCCAGCCCCTTTGGCCGCATCCAGTGCTTTCGCCTTGACTGCTTCGGCGCGATCTTGCCCGCTGTGATAATTGATAGCGACATTCGCGCCTTCTTCCGCAAAACGGATAGCTATCGCCTCACCGATGCCCGACGATGCGCCGGTCACCAATACGTTTTTCCCTAATAGTCTAGACATGTGCTCCTTAAGAATACTGAACTTGTTTTACCAATCCAGAACCGCGCCGTCATGCGCTCTAACGGTCAGCGGCTGAATTACTTCCTGCTGAGACGGATGGCGCGCTGCCGCCTTTTCATTCACTTCAATGCCCAAGCCCGGCGAATCGTTCGGCAGCCAGTAGCCATTCTGGCTCACCAGCGAATGCTCTACCACTTCCCAACGCCACGGCACGTCCGTTAGCATATCTTCCTGAATCAAGAAATTGGGCGTGCTCAGATCAAAATGCAGCGCCACCGCGTTCGCCACCGGTCCTAACGGGTTGTGCGGAGCAACACCCATCGTATACGTCTCCGCCATGGCCGCGATCTTCTTCGCCTCCCACAAGCCGCCGCAGTGGCATAGATCCGGTTGAATCACATGGCAAGCCTGTTTTTCAATCACTTCGCGGAACTGGTACCGAGTCACCAGCCGTTCTCCGGTGGCAATCGGAACCGTCGTCGCCTTACGCACTTCCACCATCACATCCACATTCTCCGGCGGCACTGGCTCTTCTACGAAAAACGGCCGGTATGGCGCCAATACCCGGCAGAACTCCACCGCATTCGCCAGCGAATGCCGCCCGTGGCAATCCACCATAATATCCACCGAATCGCCCACCGCCAATCGCAAAGCGGCCATCATTCGTTCGGCGTATTTGTACGCCGCAATCGGGTTCAGCGATTCTGTTGGCGGAGTAATTAGCACCTTCACTGCGTTGTATCCGCGCGCCATGACTTCCTGCGCCCGGTCCACAAAAATCTTCGGGTCCGCGCTGTATTGCGATTCGTAAACCGCTCGCATATCGCCGCCGCCCAGGTGTGTGTACATGCGCACCTTGTCGCGCACCGCTCCGCCCAGTAATTTGTAAACCGGCTGTCCCAAGCTCTTGCCGAGAATATCCCAACACGCCTGTTCAATCCCCGAAATCGCTGAAAGGCCAATCACACCAGTGCGCCAGAAGGATTGGCGATACATCTTTTGATATAGGTGTTCAATCCTGGTTGGATCTTCGCCCAGAATCATTGGCGCAAAATCTTCCAACGCTCCGGCCACACTGCGCGTCTTCCATTCAAGCGAACACTCGCCCCATCCATAGAGGCCCGCCACATCCGTCTCCAACTTAACGAAGACCCAGTTGCGCATTTCGGCGTTGCAGATGACGGCTTTGAGATTTGCGATTTTCACGTTAGGCGAGTTTGGCCAGCAGCCCAGCCATATCGATGGGCGAACTGTCCTCGGTGCCTGCCTTCAAACTAGGGGCAATCGCCACTGCTTCGCCATGCCCTTCAAACCAAGCGAGAAAGCGGGCGGCATCTGCTCCTGGTAACCGCTGCATATTGATCCATGTATAGTAGGCGCCCATGTCGCCGTCAATCAATGAACCTTCAGGGTCGGTTACCGTCTTGTTGCGCGTGCCGCCTAACAGTTCGTCCATGGTTCGGTCTTTCTGCCGCGGCGCATACCGCGTAAAGAGCGTAAGAGGCTGTGCCCTGCGTAACGCCTCGCGCGCGGCCCACTGCACAAACGTCGTGCTGTACACTTGCGTGCCGGAGCCTTCAGTCAGCAAACTCAGTTGAAAACGATCCAGCGCGCCGTCTCCCGAATCCACCATGCCCACTGATTCCGGTGTCGCCTCCGCCAGTGTCGTACGCAACTGCTCTGGGTCGAACTTAGTAGTGTCGTATGCTTTCAACATCATCGCTGCCAGTTTGGCGCGAATGGAAGTTAGCCCGTTGTACGAAACGCACGCGAAGCCGGGAAGGGAAGTAGCGATATCGGCTCCATCCACGCACCAATGCGCATACGGAATTCCATGTGCCGTAGACCGTGCTTTCAGGGTTTCGGCAATCGCGTCGTGCGCTTTCTCCGGATTGACTTTGCTGAAATACACGCCGCTACGCCGCAATTTGCGAAACAGCGTATACTGCGTGACAGTCACACCCTCACCGAATACCGCAATTCCAATCCGTGGCGCCGCTAGCTCTTCGGCTGGCAGCGACCCATTGAATTTTCGCATGTACGATTCCGACGCGTCGCGAAACCCATCCATCTGTTGCGTCGCCCACAGGTGCGCCGAAAGCTGCTCCAGGAAACGTGCCGGCTGATTCACCCAATCGGAATTTTTGAGCTTGTCACTCAGGTTCAACCCCTCGAAAGGATCCATCTCCCGCTTGCGCTGCTGTTCCCAAAGCTTGCTCAGATACGCAAGCTGATTGGTCAAATCTGCCTGCTCAGACGGAAACTTCCAATCGAAAACCAAACAATCCTTCAGCAAGAAGGGTACAAAGGCCAGCGGCAGTTCTTGCAGCAGAGACAAATTGGCCACTGCTAAAGCACGGCCTTTCGGCGGGTAACTCTTGAAACTATCCGCTGTCAGTTGAGAGGGCACCATGTTACAGCACCTCCAACAAAGGTTGGCCATGGCACAGCGTTGGCCTGAATCCCAAAAGCGATCCCAGCGTAGGAACCAAATCTGTAGAGTCTACCGGCCGCTCCACAATATGGTTCTCACGGATTCCCGGTCCCAGCACCATCATCCAGGTTGTGCGTGACGTGGGGTCTCCCGTCCTATGATGCTGGAATCCGTTGCCTCCCGGACTGATATCGGAATCGCGGCCAAAATCCGGCAAAATAAATAACGTTGTCTTACCCGCATACTCCGGTTCGCTTTGTATGGTTTTCCAGAGTTCCGCGCACAGCCGGTCCGATCGCCTGATCCCTTCCAGATAAAGGGAGAAAGCGCCTGAATGCGCCACATCGATATCGTGCAAGGTGATCCACAACAGGCTCGGCGCCAGCCGCTTCATCAACTGCCGCGCTATATAAACCGAAAGCTCATCCGGGCTGGCCAAGCTCTTCGCGTGCGCAATGAAGTCCGTTACCGAGACCTTGAAAATATCGGCGAGTTGCGTCAACTCAACGTCGTTGCCGCCAATGACAGGGCTGAACGCCTGCGATTCGTAATTGTCTTGCAACAAGTGATTGAAGTCCGCGCCCGCACCATTGGCCAGCGCCGCCGCCAGCAGCCGTTTGGGCAGAATCACCCCAGCGCCGAGCCCTTTTCCGTAATCCTTGTTCTCACTTTCGCCAATCCGGTTGAAACCGTTGCTGGGTGCAATTACCCATGAGTCGGTCGAGGGCCGCTTCAAATCTTTGCGAAAATACTCGAACACCGTCGGATTGCCGGGCGAGACTGCCGCGAAATTGTTGAACGTTTCATAGACGCCGGTTGTCAGGCTCGCCGTTGCTACATAGTGCCCCAGGATGCCTCTGTTGATGACCTGTGTGAAGAAGGTAGATCGGGGCGCCAGTTCCGCCAGCATTCGGGGAATGTTATCCTGGCCGTCCGGATTGAAGGTTTCGTCGTCCCTCGCTCCTCCGCCGAACGTAACCACGACGGCTTTTTTCGAACTGGACGACGCCATCGCTCGCAGGGCCGACGGAGCAAGCAGTGCCGCGCCTGTGGCTTGCTTGAGAAAATCGCGGCGGCTGCGCGAAATCGCGGCCGCGACTTCACGCGGGCTGGCGCGCAAAAGGTTAACGTTACGGAGAATTGGCAAGGCTAGCTGTTATTATCTCCAATCGCGTCTCGATCAGATTTCCAACAGATGCCCTTTCTTTCCGACATTCCAGCTAAGCGTTTTTCCCAGCGTGACATGGACTCCCGCCGATTCGTGAATATGGCCGCAGAAAAAGTACTCCGGCTGATGTTTGTCGATGAAATCCTTGATCGCGCTACTGCCGTAATGTTTGCCTTTCCCGGCTTGATCAAGCCCGGTATTTCTGGGAGGGCAATGACAGATCAGAATTAATGGCTTCAGAGTGCTGAAAGGAACCAACCGCTCGGCCAACTGGCTCTCGCTGTATTCGCCAGGTGTGTTAAAGGGTGTGAGGTTAGAACAACCCAATCCGGCTATGTGATATCCAGCCAACTCGAGGCTAACGCCATGCAGATCGCGAAAACCATGCTGCTTGCAAAATGCCGCGCTCTCGGCGTCTGATTCGTGATTGCCCGGCAACATCCAAATTCGGTCGCCGCGCTTCGCAAGGATCGGAGCGGCTTTGTCCAGGCCGCGGCCCCAGTTTGCCAAGTCGCCTGCTGCGACATAATAATCGGCCTCCTGGTTCATCAGCTTTTCAAGGGCCGCCCAGTCCTCATGGATGTCGGAAAAAATGAGCAGTTTCACTAAACCTGATCTTATCGGGTAACGGAACGGCGCCGTATCGCGTATTAATCTTAAGGTGAGTTGAAGCGGTGAATCGGTATATCTTCGTTATGGGGTTTTTGGTGGCTACCGCGGTTCTTCTGCGCGCCGACGATGACCCGGTATTTAAGAGCGATGTGGCCTTGTCGCGCGTGGACGCCCAGGTGGTTGATCGCGATGGTCGTGCTGTTGCCGGTTTACAGGCTCGCGACTTTGTGTTGCGTGTGGACGGTAAGGTTCAGCCGATTAAGAACTTCGACAGCGAAAGCATGCCGATAGACATTCTCTTGCTCCTGGATGTCAGCGGCAGCATGAGGCCGCATGTTGAACGCATGGCTGATGCGGCCCAGCAAGCACTGAATGTCCTGGCTGAACATGACCGAATCGCCATCCTGGTGTTCGATACGCGCACCCGCGAACGGCTCCCGTTCACAAACAGCCGGAGTGAAGTCACCGGTGAGTTGCGTCACTTAGTTCGCTCGGAAGGTTTCAACGGCGGCACGCGAATCACCAGTGCCATGATTGAAGCGGCCCAATATGTGCAGCGGCATGCGCGTGCCGATGCTCGCCGCGCGGTGGTGATTTTGACCGATGACGAAACGCAGGACTCTGAAGATGAGCCTCGTGTGGAATCCGCTTTGGCGCGCGCGAACGCTGTCCTGAGCTTCTTGCAGGCGCCGTATGAGGTGCCGTCCATGACAGGCGGCCGGCGCCGTGGCGGTATGGGTTGGCCTGGCGGCGGTGGCGTTGGCTTTCCTGGAGGAGGCGGTGGTTGGCCGGGAAGCGGTGGCGGCATACCAGGTGGCGGCGGCATCGGCGGTCAAAGGGACCCTGACCATAGCGCCGGTACAGAAACGATAGCTCGCGATTCTGGCGGCGACACCATGTCAATCAATGACGCGTCCGCTTTGGAAGATACTCTCGCGCGTTTACGGCAGCGGTATGCGCTTCACTTTTACCTATCCGAAGAAGCGCAAGGAAAGTCGCAGCACACCATTCGGGTAGATTTATCGCCCGAGGCGCGCATTCGCTATCCGGAAGCCGAAGTTCGTTCACGCCGCGTATTTATGGGAGGTGGGTCGAACGAAAGTAGTGGGCCAACGGTTGTCACTCATCAAACAGCCCCCGCGGACCCCATACCGGGCGAAGGCGATTCTTCAAACCCGACGACGAAGCACAAGCGTGTCGCGGTGAATGAAGATTCTTCCGGACCGGCCGGAAGTAGCGTAGGTCCGCCGAGCTCAGACGATTCGGCGCCGTCTCAATCTGCCCCAGCCCAGCCTGCCCCAGCCCAAGCTTCTCCAGCCAAGACAGCTCCATCGCAAGCGCCTCCTCAGGGCGGCTGGCCCCGCGCCGATTCAACCCCTGAAAAGCCGTAAGTCTCCGTCGGGCAATATCCCGCACCCGAAAGCGCGATACTTCAATGAGAGTTCGCGTCTGGGCTATCCATTTGTTTTTTCGTTGCCGGAGCGCCTTGTCCGGTCCATCAGCGCGCTGGCTGGCGGGTTGCTTCGTGAAGCCGGTGTCATCCTGCTGCCCGTGCGCCTCCGGCGCACAGCGCTTTACCGCGTGATGGTTGACGTGACTCTTCGTTTCCTGATCGAAGAGTTGGGCCGAGTCAAAGGAGTTTACCCGAAGAGTGCCGATCTCGAAGACTTTCTCGTTAAGCGTACAGCCAGTCACGGCATCGAACTATTGGGCCTGCTCACGCTGCATGTCTCGCCGATTTGGGTGCTCGCTGCGCTGGCCGATGCTACGGGTGCAGGCCACGCCCTTATCGAGCAGATTGCCGAATCGCTCAAACAAGAAGGACTGCTGGAACGCGACGCACACTTTGAAACTCTGGATCAAGTGCTGAATGGCTTGGAGAAGACGAGCGCGCATTTGGCCGACACGCTGAATATGCCGCCGGTGACTCTCAGCGGCCTCCGCCAAGAATGGCAGAAGCTCAGGGATGTGTTGCCGACGGTTCCCGCAGCGAGCCTCCCTAATCTCGTCACTCTGGAGACGCTGTGGACCAAACTCTTAGCCGCCTCCGCGGCCGAGCATCAGTCGGTCTTTGCGTTGTGCTCTACGCTTGCCGTGGGTGCGTTGGCCGAACTGCCCGCTAGCGTTTTATGGTTGTCGCGTGCGGCCCAAACCGCGGCCAAGCGTACCGGCCAGTTGTTGGGCGAAACGCTGCTCGATCATTATGTTTTGGCATTGAATGAGATAGCGGCGGCCGGTTTTCTCGAATACTGGCGCAAGCAATTCCGGCCATATTTGACTGCTGCGGCATTGCAATTCGCTCCGGCGAATGAATCGACCACAGAACGGCTTTTGCGCTCGAAAAAACAACAGTAACTCCGGGCTCCCTTTCCGCGAATTACAATGCAGATATGCTACGCCGAACGTTTCTCAATCTTAGTTTTTCACTAGCTGCTGGCGCCAGGTTTGCGCAAGCATTCGTCAAGGGCCCCAAATTGGTGAAAATTGTGGAGTTTTCAGACTCCGGTCAACGCAAAGGAGTAACGGAAGTGGAAAAGATTCAAAAAACCGATGCCGACTGGCGGAAGCAGCTTACGCCCGAGCAGTTTGTGGTGACACGGAAGGAAGGCACGGAGAGGCCGTACACAGGCAAATACTGGGACAACCACGAGCACGGCCTGTATAAATGCATCTGCTGCGGTAATGCGCTTTTTTCGTCTGAAACCAAGTTTGAATCCCATACCGGTTGGCCGAGTTTTTGGGCGCCCATCGCTAAGGAGAATGTTCGAGAGAATGGCGACATGAGCCTGGGCATGATGCGAACCGAAGTCAAATGCGCTGAATGCGACGGTCATTTGGGCCATGTTTTCGACGATGGACCGCGTGAGCACACCGGCTTGCGCTATTGCATGAACTCCGCCTCGCTAGACTTTGTAAAAGGCTAGCCGCTCAGTTTGCACCACACCTTAACTGGTCATTTTCAACATCTCAAAGCATTCCGTTCGCGGTTTCTGAAGAATCCGCGCGACGTGATTATTTATCTTCCGCCGGATTACCATTCAGCGCGCGAGGCGCGTTATCCCGTGCTCTACATGAACGACGGGCAGAACCTCTTCGACGCCGTTACAGCTTTTGCAGGAGTTGAGTGGGGGTTGGATGAAACTGCGGAACAGCTTATCCGGGCGCGCGAGATTCAGCCACTCATCATTGTGGGCGTTTACAACACGGGACTGGAGCGCGTGGCCGAATATACGCATGCGCGAGACAAGCGTGGCCGGGGTGGACGCGCGCGAGCTTACGGTAAGCTGATTGTCAACGAACTCAAGCCGGTCATCGACAGCGAGTATCGAACGCTGCCCGATTCCGCCAATACAGGCATCGGCGGTTCGTCCCTGGGAGGGCTGGTCAGTCTCTATTTCGGTTTGGAGCACCCGGAGATCTTTGGCAAGCTGCTGGTAATGTCACCGTCTGTCTGGTGGGCGAACGCGTCGATTCTCAAAGAAGTTTCGCGGGTCCGTCACAAAATCAGGCAGAAGATCTGGCTCGACGTTGGCGGAAACGAGGACGCGCGGCCGGAGATTTGTGTGGAGCAAGTCAAGGCATTGCGCGACGCCCTGATCGATAAAGGCTGGGTCTTAGGTGACGATCTTGCGTTTACGGAAGATGAGGGCGGGGCCCATAACGAGCAGGCTTGGGGTTATCGCGCGCCCGCCGCCCTTAAATTTCTTTTCCCTCCGATACAATAACGGCTTATGCCTGTTACTCGAGATATGGTCACCACCGCTTTCACTCTGGATGGCTTCAAGATTACGAAAAATATGGGTGTGGTCCGCGGAATTACGGTTCGGTCGCGCTCGATTTTTGGAACGATTGGCGGGCAGTTGCAGACGGTAGTTGGCGGCAATATCAGCGCGTTCAGCAAACTGTGTGAAACGGCCCGCGAAGAAGCATTTAATCTGCTCTTGCAGCACGCGGCGGAGATAGGCGCGAATGCTGTGATTGGTATGCGCTACGACGCCAACGAAATCATGAATGGCGTAACCGAGGTTTTGGCCTACGGCACTGCTGTTGTAGTCGAGCGTGTTGTCGAGCGCGCGTAAATCCCCATTGGTTCTATATCGGCTTTGCGCGTATCGTCGTCAATTACTACCAAGCGGCTGAACCCGTCATGCCGGATGACGATAACATCACCTATGCGGTTCCACTGTCCTCCTACTTTCTTCGCGACCTCCGCGAACATAGAATCGCGAACAAGAAGTTTGGTAACGCGGTCCCCCTGCCCGGCCGGAAAATGGGGCATCACCTTTCCTCCGCCATAGCCGACCGCGAACAACTCTCGGCATTGTTCCAGTAGTTGGTAATACGCCGGATAATCGGCCACTACTGTGTCTTCTTTTGAGACTTGCCGGAAGATATCAAAGACAGTTTGGGTGCCTTGACTCCATCCCTTCCACCAAAGTTGTCCTGCGCCTCCTATGAACAGCAACGCGAGAACTAGCGCATTAGCGTAGCGGCCTTTGCTGGCCAGTCTCCCGCAAGCGGCCACGATGGCCATAGTTGCGGGCACCGTCCCCATGTACGCGTAGTAAATCGGATACTTTCCAAGCAGTTGAATCGCGAGCGGAATCACGACGGCACACGCCAACCCAAACGAACTAAGCTGGCGCGCTAGCGAGTTATTCAAGCGCTTAGCAACCAGCCACACAATTACGCCGCTGACAATCACGACCGGTGAGGCGTAGTCGCGCAGTGGCGCGCTAACGATATCGGAAAGGACAAAGGGCTTAGCGCCATTCCTCAAAAGGAGATTCTGCAAAAGCCTCCCAGCGCTGCTGTGCGTCGACGCTACCGTAGATTCTAGAAAAATCCGCAATACGTGTTGAGATGCATAAATCCCAGCGAGCGCGGCCGTGCCGCAGGCGGCGCCTGTTCCCCAAAGTGCGATTTCGCGGCGTGTGAACGGATGAAACCAGATTTGCAACAACGCCCCGAGCATCAGCACACATGCGGCAAATTGCAGCGCTGCAGGCACCGCGAAAAAACCTAAAACGAAAAGGATGGCCCCTCGCCAACGCCACGTCCGTTCGACAAATACCAGCGAAGTTGCGCAGAGCAGAAACACTGAAACGCTATCAGGTCTTCCTGCCCGCGCAAGGAACGCCAGTGGTTCGCACACAGCCAGTGCGACAACGACGATCCACCGGCTGGAATCGTCACCCAAACGTTTCAGGAAACGAAAAATGATCAGCAGCGACACTGTGATGAGGCTTAAGCCGAAACTCCGGACCACAAACGCCGAAATACCGAACAACCTTAGGCAACCAGCCAGCACAAACGCATAAAGTGGTGGATAGCTGGCCCAAAACTCCCAACTTGGTTGGTTAAACCACGCCGCGCTCACAAACCCTTTGCCTTGCGCCAAGTGAATGCCCGCGTCGGCCGAAAGGATTTCGTCAACCCAAACGGCCGGATAACCGGTCAAGGTGAACACGTTTGCCGTCAGCCAGATCGCCGGTGCCAGCCAAAAAAGTCTTTTCACCCTTGAACTCTTGTCATGTCACTTTCGTAGCATAGTGAGAGTGGAGTACTAACCAACCCTATGGCTTTTTGTACCAATTGCGGCGCGCAAGTGGCCGATACGTCTAAATTCTGTGTGAACTGTGGCACGCCCATGGGCGCTGCCGCCGGGTCGGCGTCTTCTGTGCCGCCGCGCTATACGCCGCCAGCGCAGTCCGTCACCCCGCTTAAGTATGACGTTGAAGGCCACAACCTGCAGATTGCGCGAGTGCATTTGCAGCCGGGTCAGGAAATCTACGCCGAAGCTGGAAAGATGATTTACAAATCGTCTAACATCGATTGGACCACCCGCATGACGGGGCAATCCATCGGCGATAAGATTTTGGGCGCGCTAAAGCGCAAGATGATGGGCGCGTCGCTCTATTTCACATATTTTCAATCCAATGGCCTACCAGGCGAGATTGGTTTCGCCGGTCACTATCCGGGAAAAATCCAAGTGTTCGATCTTGCTCCCGGCCAGATCATCATGGTGCAGCGCGACGGCTTTCTGTTTGCGCAAAGCACCGTGACTATTGATATTGCCATGGTGCGCCGTCTGGGCGCGGGCCTTCTCGGCGGCGAAGGGTTTATTCTGCAGAAGCTGGTTGGCCCCGGTTTGGTGTTTATTCACGCCGGCGGCGATCATGTTGATTTCAGCCTCGCGCCGGGCGAAACGTTGCAGGTGCAGACTGGCCACTTGGTTGCCTTTGAGCCAAGCGTAAACTACGACATCCAAATGGTTGGCAACATTCGCACCGCTATTTTCGGTGGCGAAGGATTGTTTCTGACGACGTTGACCGGCCCCGGACGCGTTATCTTGCAGAGCATGACGCTTGAACGTCTACGCCACGAACTCGCTCCCGCCGAACATCGTGGCGCCGCTCAAGAGATGACCAATCCGTTGGGTGCGCTTGCCAGCGGAAACCTGGGCGCGTTCTTCGGGTCGGACGAATAAGTCAAGCCTCTTCGGCCCACATTCGTTCGAGAAGGGCACGCCAGCGCGCACAGAAGGCTTGTTCGCCGTATTCTTCCGCGCGTTCGCGCGCGCCGCGGCCCATGTCAGAAAGCTGCGTTCGATTGTGCAGAGCCTGCGCGATGGCAAAAGCGATCGCCTTAGGGCTGCGTTCCACAATCCAGCCGGCCTTGCCGTCGGACATAAACTCATCCACGCCGTAGACGCGGGAGGCAATCAACGGCAAACCGGCTGCCGCTGCCTGCAAACAGACGAGGGGAAAGGCCTCGTAGCTGGACGGAAACAGAAACGCATCCGAGCACCAAAGATACGGCCGGATATCCCGCTGCATGCCGACAAAGCGCACGCACGTGCCTACTTTTGCCGCCCTCGCGATTTTTTCATACTCGCGAATTTCGCCTGCGCTGCCACCCACGACCACGACCCGCGCTTTTGAAGCTCCAAGTTCCGCCAAGGCATCGATCGCATAACGCAGACCCTTCCGTTCGAAGTTTCCGAGAGCGCAGAAACACAACAGCAGGTCTTTTCCCGTGCAGCCTAAATCGAGCCGCAGCGAATCTGGCGAGAAATCATCCGGTTTGCGAAAGAGCGCGGCATCCACAGGATTTGGAATGATGGTGATTTTGCCCGCGACAAGTTCCGGATACGCCATTTGCAGTTCGTACGCCAACCCTTCTGAGGGTACGACGATCGTTTTGGCTTCCCTGAATGCCATTTTTTCGGTGAACGAACCCCAGACGTGAATCAGGTAGCGGGCCACGCGGCGCGGGACACCGCCGCCGATATCGGCCCGATGATCACGCAAGAAAATGCGATGGCAGAACTGCGCATAAGAAATTTGGCAAAACGGGAAAACCCCCTGCGCGGCAATGCGGAATGATCGTCGGCGGCCCAATTGGAACCAATAGGCAGCGGCCGCGAAGAACGTGAACAGCACCGAGCGCAGAATCACCGGTCCCGCCGGCAAGGGAATGTGCGTTCGTTCGCGGACCTCTCCCTTAGTCAAATCCAGCCGGTTGCAAAACACGTGGAGCGGATAAAGATCCGCGCTAGTTTGGACAACCTTCAACAGACAACTGCCCACAGGGCTGGTAGGAATCAGATTCTCGTCGAATATGACCAGTGACCGCTCCTGACTTACCCAGTCGACTGGATGCTTTCTCAGCATCCAGACATACGTGCCTACTACCACTAGCGCGCTAGCGGCATTGGCGAGCACCAGGCTGATGAACGCGCCGCGCAGTCCAAAATGCGGCAACAGAAACAGCGAGCTGCCCAGTCCCACCACTGTTGCCGCTATGCCCGCGAATAGTGCGTGCTGCGAATTCTGCGCGGCCCGCAGTGGCGTAGTGAATGCCATCGCGATGCCTGAAAGTAAAGCGACCAGCGCTAACCAGGGAAGGTAGCCCATATAAGCGGCCATGCGCCCGCCGTAAAGGAAATGTTCCAGTGGTGAACCCAGCAACACGAGCGCGCTGCTGTAGAAGACGGCTATGGTAATCACTCCTGCCGCGTACAACACAGATTGACGCAAGCCCAGGCCCACACCGCGTTCCTTCATGCCGCGCGCGAGCTTAGGCAGCGCAAAGGCGCTTAGAACGGTGAACAATTGTCCAACAGGCAGAATAAAATTCATCAACGCGCGCAACGCTCCCGCCGAATTTAGATCCACCATCTTAGAGAGCAGCAACACCTGCAGATCGGAGATGCCAACGCCAAGCAGTGCCGACGCAAAGAGCCATTTGCCGTATCGCCAATGTGCCGTCGAGATTTCGTTCAGCGCGTACGGAGAAGGTTGATAATCGAGCGGCAAGTCCCGGCGGAACATCGCCCAGAGCGCCACCGGGAAGCTTACGCCGATCACCAACGCCGCGTTCCATGCCGCCAGCCTGCCGGTACTGTGCAGCGCCGTCAATGCAGCAGCTAGGAGAGCGGCGTAGCCCAGGCTCAGGTAGAATGCGCGGATGGGCGTATCGATAATGTACTGTTCGCGGCGGCACGTAATCAAAAGCAGATAGCCCGGTAGCGCCAGCCCCAAAGCGGACAAGGCATCTCGCACTTCCAAACCGCGGTAGAAGACGGAAGCGCCCGCGGCCAACAAGCCCATTACGAAGACGGTTGCCAGATTGAGCCTCGTCACTCGCCTGAGGTAGCTGCCCAGGCGCGTGCCAAACTCCGCCGGACCCACCACTGTCATCGGTTCCACAATCAGTGCATTGTGTACAGCGGCCAGAATCACGCAAACAGACCACGCCACAGAGAAGGCGCCATACCCTGTGCTGGTGAGCCAGCGCGCCAGTAGCACGTTCAACGCAAAGTTGGTCCCAGAGAAAGTTGCCTGATCGGCGATGCTAGCGAAAACGCCGCCTAACAACGGTCTGATCTTGCCCACTCAATATGCACCTTTGGCGCTGAGAACGGTCTGAACCGTGCGTAGCAGGATGTAGATGTCGAGCCAGGGAGACCAGTTGCGAATGTAGTAGGTGTCCTCCACTTCCTGCACTTTCAAATCGCCATCGCTACGTGCCGTCACTTGCCATAAGCCGGTTACGCCGGGCATAACACTGGCTCGTAAGTTGCGAAAACTCGCCGGGAACTGAGCTAGGTGGTAATAAGGGAATGGGCGCGGCCCTACCAAGCTCATTTCGCCGCGCAACACGTTCCACAGTTGCGGTAATTCATCCAGGCTGTAACGCCGCAAGAAAACACCAATTCGCGGCAGGACGCGCGGGTCTTTCTTCAACTTGAAAAAACGCAGCCAGTTCAGCTTCTCTTCCGGATTGCTGTCAAGATACTCAGCCAGAAGCCGCTCGGCGTCGCGGTGCATGGTTCGCAACTTTAGCATCATAATTCGTCTGCCATTCGGCCCTTCCCGCTCTTGCCGGAACAGCACTGGGCCCGGACTCGCAATTTTGATCCAGACCGCGGCCACTAACAGCACGGGCAGGGAAGCCAGAAACAACGGCGCTGCCACGGCGTAATCCAGCAGCCGCTTCAGGAAGCGGTTGCCGGGCACTAACAGATTTTTTTTGACTTCAAGGCCCAGCACTCCTCCAAGGTCGCGCGAAGTTATCCAAAGGCTCTGTATGCCGAATAGATCCGGCACGATGATGATATTGGCAAACGACAAGCCCTGCACTAACTCTGACAAATGCGCCCTCCCGATGCCGGGAAGTGCCACCAACGCGACCTTGGCGCGTCCAGCGAACGCTTCGGCTGCGCCGAGAGGCCCGACGACAGGCACGCCATGGATTTCGGTGCCCCACTTGGCGGGATTATCATCGAGAATTCCAACCGGAACAAAGCCGAGATCGCTTTCTTTCTTCAGGGTTTTGACCACCATGGCGCCGGTACTGCCGCCGCCCAGCACCACCATGGGAACACCGCAAATACCGCGCGCAATTAAAATTCTGCGCAGCGGCGCCTCAAGCGTTGGCGCTAGAATTAGCGCAAAAAGCATAGTGAGCAGTAACACGCCGCGCGACCACTGGTGACCCTGAAACGCGTAATTCCAGGTGAGTAGCACAACGAACACGCTGAACGTCGCATAGACCCGGCCCCGGATACGCTGCACCGCCCCCATGCCGTAACCCGGATACAAACCCATCCAGTGATAGGCGAACGGCAGCGTGAGTACGCCTAACGCCAAACCCTGATACTGCGCCCGCGCCAGCGCGATCGGAAAGATCGAATGCAGGTAGTAACGGACCATGCAGCCCAGCAGCAGCGCGAGTTCGAGGGCTGCTATATCAATCAAGACGATCGCGGCCGTGGCCCAGGAACGTTGTTTCACCTCGGGAAGCACGAGGATTTGTTCAGCCGCTGCAGCACTCATTCGCGCCTAAATATTTCATTTTCATCAATTAGCTTATCGAACGAGGCTCATTTAGTGCGCGATTATAGATATCGAGCAGCAGTCCATAGTTCGTTTTAGCGGCGAAATTCTGTTCGAAGCGCGCCCGGGTGCCACTCCGTAAGCGAGCCACTTTCCCCGCTAATTCCTTTGAATTATTCAAAAAGCACGCCAAAACTCCCGCATCGGGAGACGCTAACTTGATACCGTTTTCGCCTTCTACAATTAAGTCGTTCATCGAACCAAGCCCGAAAGCGACCACCGGTGTTCCGCACGCCATGGCTTCCAACACTACCAAAGGCATTCCTTCATACCAACGCGACGGAAACATTAGAAAGGCCGCATCCTGCAATAGCGCGATCACGCGAGCGTGGGCGCAGGCGCCTAAGTACTCAACGCCAGGCAACTCGGCTGCGCGCTTCCGGACGAACATTTGCAACGGCCCGTCGCCTGCGATTTTTAATGGAATCGTCTGCGCGGAAGCCTTCCAGGCCTCGAGCAACGTCCCCACGCCTTTCTCCTCGCTCAGACGTCCAACAAACAGCGCATAGCCTCCGTTTCCCGTTCCAACTCCTGGATCTTTAGCCAAGAAGTTCGGTTTTACGGCAATTCGCTCAGCCGGCAAACCGCCCTCGCAAAATTTGGCCCGCGCGAATTCCGTTAGCGCGATGTAGGTGTGAATCTTGTTCCGGTAGGTTCCGGAGAATCGATGAGCGGCCAGCATGGTGCTCACCGCCGCGCTCGCCGCGACACTATCCCGATAGCAGCGATTCGTCACCGCAGGGTACTTGATTGCCTTGCTCAAACACAGTTCGCAAATTTCACCTTGGCGGAAGAACGTCGACGCGGGGCACAGGAAACGGTAGTTGTGCAAAGTCTGAACAACAGGCGTGCGCTGCGCGGCCGCCGCATAATAAACTGCCGGCGAGACGAGCGGCAGCGTATTGTGCACATGAACGAGTTCAACGCCTTGCTCCGCAATCAGGTGGCGAATGTTTCGATAAGTCTCGTGATTCCAAACCGTCTTGACGCCCACCTCCAAAGCGCTCATCTTATTCACGGCATCGTTGTGAGGAGTATATTGAACAACGCTATGACCATGATCCGCAAGTAACGCGTGCTCTGCCGCCACGACGCGATCTTCCCCACCAGACTGCTGATAGAAGTTGTGGACTTGAAGAACTCTCATAACGCCTGGCGGCGCGCGGAAGTCGGCAAATAGTAGGGCCGTACGCTGGCGGCTCGCGGCGGCAAAACGGATTGCACATAGGGAATGGGTATGGATGCCGCCAGATAGAGTATCCGTTTACGGTGCGATACCGCGGCCAAAGCAGCCAGCAACACAAAGCCCAGATTCTCGGCGTGCCCGGCGCCGGCGAGAATGTTTTCCGTGGAAAAGCCACCCAGAAAAGCCGGAATAAAAATAAGCAGGGGCCGCGCATGCCCAAGTCGGTCTATGCGCACGCCCTGAATAGCATAGGCAATCATCGAAAAGATGAAGACAAACCACAATCCCAGTCCCACGCCGCCCCACTCATAGAGAATGCGCAGCCACTCGTTGTGCACGGCGCGATTCGGATCGCCTACACCAGGCGCCAGGGTGCCACGTAACAAGCGTCCGTTGGAAGTACCATGTCCAAATGCCAATTCGAGCAAAGACGATTCTGAAATAGCCACGAATGCGCGCTGGTAAAGGTTCCGCCGGAACACCAAAGTGCCGACGCCGGTCGACCGCATGTTGCCCTCATACACCGCCTTGATGGTATCCGCCACGCGGTTCAGACGCGCGCCTTGCGAAATGATCTGCAACAAGAAATCTTTTTCCGCTACCAGGCCAAGCGCCAAAAGCACAATGGCAGCGACTCCCAGCAATTTCAGCCAGAGTCTTGCATACGAAACCAGCAGCGCCACGATGGTGGAAAGAATTAAACCGATGACGTAGATGCGGCTTCCATCCAGCACCACGGCGGTAAACAGCGCCATGCAAAGCAGCCAGCGTACCACGGGGCGCACAGTTCTCGCGCCCAGAGCCATGGCAAACAGCGCAGCCAGTAGCGAGGCGTACCCTTGCGCCGTTGTGAAACCGGTAAAGCGGTGCGGCGAATCCCCCCAGGTCGGCAAGAAAACGGTGCGTAAAACGCCGATCGCCAGCACTCCGATCGTGGCCGGAACAAGAATGGAAGACGGCGTCAGAAATCCAGCCTTGGTGGCTCGCATGAACGCCATGCAGATCAAGAACGAGCCCAACATTTCAATCGTGAGTTTCACGGCTGAAAGCGGAAACAAAGACCAAAAGCTCGCAATCCCCGCGTACACGATCAGGAGCAACCAAGCTACGGGCGCCAGCACGAGCTTCCCGTGCCCCGCGTACATCTTCAAGCGCCACAAGAGCACAATCGGGTAACCAAGCCCCTTCAATGCATTCATGATGCCGATCGAATTGTCGCCCGAATAAAAGTCCACCGCCGAGAGCATAATGTAGGCGACAAGACTCCAGCGCAAAGGCGCGAAGATGGCGATGCTGAACAGGACGCAAAAAAGAATGATCGGGAGGATTTCCATTTAGCGTCCCACGCAGGAGTTCACGGCAAGCCCAATGAGGTCGGCTAGGCGCTCGGGCGTGAGCTGCGAAGCTATCATCCGCCCGTGTGCCCGCATACTGTCCAACTCCGCTGTGCTGGTGCTCATCATGCGATCAATGGCCTTGTAGGTATCTTCGGCGTCGTCAGGTCTGAAGATCCAGCCGTTGCGGCCTTCTTGAATCAATTCTTCAACGGCCTGCGCGTAAGCGCTGCCGAGCACTGGCAAACCCGCAACCAACGCCTCGTTAACCACAACGGCCCAAGTATCGGCCAGCGTCGGCAAAACGAAGATCCCGGCAGAAGCGTAAATTTCCGGCAAATCCTCATACTGGAAAACGCCCAGCAGCTCTAGCTTAACGTTCGTCGCGAGTAAAACTTGTGAAAGTTGCGGGCGCAGCGGCCCATCGCCAACTAAAGCAAGGTTCACGGCGTGATCCGGATGATCGCTGGCCCAGCGCGACAGAACCTGCAGAAAAGGAATAAGCCCCTTGCGCTCGATAAACTGGCCGCAGAACAAAAGCCGGCGTGCGCGATCCGGTGGCCGGGTCAAAGGCTTTGCGGCAAAGCGTTCAACGTTCGTCGTGTAAGCAATCTTGAAAATCTTGGCGGACGGCGCTCCCACACTCTCCAGATACTTGACTGCGCTCGCACCCACGGCGAGAAATGCATCCGCATTCTTTACAAAAATCTTACGAGCTATGTGCCGCGGCCAGCCCCGTACCCATTANNCAGCCCCGTCCCCTTTCGGTGGATTCAGCGGCCTCCGCCCAGATGATCAGCCGGCTGACTGGATTCAGTTTTCGGAATAGCATCGCCAGCAGAGTCCGCGCGCCCATTTCCGCCGAGATAATCACGTCGGGCGAAAAGCTTCGCAGCTGCTGCAGCGTGTCCAGAGGAATATGAACGGCCACCGGTTCGCTGAAGCCGCGCGGATGGTGCCATGCGCCTTTTGTGGTGCAAGTCCGTTGCACGACCACATCCAAATCGTCCCAATCCACCTTCCAAGGGCGATTGGGTTCCATGGGAGTCGAAAGCAAGACGCGTAACGCTTGGTAGCGCCGGGCAAGCGCCTGAAGCAGGGGCTTGTGATACGGCGGAATGAGGTTCGTGAGAAGTATCACTCGCAAGGGGCGATCCGGCGGAAGCAACGCATATGGATCCAATTCAGGCGAGCGCACCGGTAGCATCAGCGTGCGCCCACGCCAACGCCGCAAGCCCGCCACCAGCGCCTTGCGCATGGCGGTGAACGGAGGCATCACGGGGCGTCTACTGAAATCGCAACCGATGTTCAAGCGCCGGTACAGGCGCGCTGCCGCCCAGAACCATTCGCCTTTTTCCGCCACATGCCGGTATGGAAACTGTACGTGGAATGTGCAGTAGAATCCGCGCGGCTGCGCCTGCGAACGAAGCGTGCCTTGACGTTCGAACTCCCACGGAGATTCCCCGTCTCTTAACAACGCGAGCAAAGCTTTCCGATCCCAGATCGATGCCTGCAGCGAAACGCGAAAGGGTGCCAGCCGATGCTGCTCTCCAACTCCCTGCCACCACCTGAGCTTGATCGTAGGCGGCGGATTGGGGTTCAGACGCAACACTGTGCCCCCTAATTTGCGTAGCGTTGCAAGTTGAGCCAATATATTTGCCGTAGAAACCTTATCGCGGAGGAAAAAATCTTCGAGCAGCAACAGCACGTTCTGGCAATCCAGTTCGTTCAAAAAATAACGTAGGCTGCCGCTCCAATTTTCAGCAGGGCCGGCCAGCAGAGTTTCGACCCCTGGAAAGTCGCCACGGGCCGTTTGGGCGCCCAGATAGACCGGAAAAGGACAATCGGGCCAATACTGCCGGAACAGATGAAAAAACGGACGCCAAAGGTCCTGATATCCGTCCGAAGAGACAACCAAAACCGCGCACGCAGGCACAGCGATCGCTTAGTCGAGACGCTCAGGATTGGAATAGTATTTGCGGTAATCGCTGTAGTAGTAGTAGTCGTTGGTACTGCCTTTATCGACTTCGTTCAAGACCAGGCCAATGATATTGGCGCGCAGGCGTTTTAAAGTAGCGAGCACTGTCGCCACCGCGCGGCGGCTGGTCTGACCGGCGCGCGCCATTACCACGACGCCGTCCACCGATTTGGCCACCTGCATCGCCTCGGCAAAACCCAGCAAAGGTGGTGCGTCCACCAGGATCAGATCGTATTCCTTGGAGGCTTCGTCCAAGATGTCCATCATCATCGAGCCAACCAGATCGGAAGCCCGCCGTGAAGCGGTGCCCGAAGGCACGACATCCAAATCCGGCCATTGTTCGTTCTTGACGATCGTTTCCTTCCAGCGGAACTCGCCCAGCAGCACGTTGGAAAGGCCAAGCGACCCGTTCAGGTTCAGCTTCTTGTGAATGCTGGGCCGTCGTAAATCGGCATCGATAATCAACGTCTTTTTGCCTTGCTCGGCGTGAGCGATCGCCAGGTGAATGATGGCGGTCGATTTGCCTTCGCCGGGCGTGGCGCTCGTGATGAGTAGCGACTTAACCGACCGGTCCAAATCCGGCAACAGAATCGAATGGCGCAACGTGCGAATGGCTTCTTCATAAGAAGAAATACCCTCATAGCCCGCATTCGGGCTCGCGCCGCGCAGTTTCTTTTTCCGGTTCTCGGCTTCTTCCCTTTTATAGCGAACGATGCCCCGGCCTAAAATCAATTCTTCCTCAATTGGTTCGGAGGGTGCTTCAAGCGAATTCGGGCCGGCGCCAGGATGGATAAGCCGGCGCATTTCTTTGACTGTCGGCAGCGTTCCCAGTACGCTCGTATCCAGCGCGCGCGCTACTTGTTCCGGATCGCGAATCGTGTTGTCCATCACGTCTGCCAGAATCGCCGTGCAGATCGCTAAAACCAAAGATCCGATAAATGCCAGCAGCAGATTGAGCCGGATGCGCGGAAACACTGGTTGGTCCGGCGGCCGCGCGAAGTCGGCAATGCGAATCTGATTGTTTTGAAAATTCGAGTTGATGCCCGTTTCCTCAACGCGCTTTTCCATCTCGTTGTATACCGACTTGTCGTTGTCCGCGCTGCTTTTCAGTTGCTGATACTGGAACGAGTGAGAATTGAGCTTGTCGTACTCGGCCTTCTCGCTGCTCACTTCTTTGGCCAGCGTCTGTTCCCTGTTCACCGCTTGAGCATAATCGGATTCCACCCGCGCGTTCACGTTCTTCCGCGCTTCGTCAAACTCCCGTTGCAGCTCGTTCACATCGTTGGCCGCCTTTTGGTATTCCTTGTTGTTTGCGCCGTAAATGCTCGCTTTGTCCGCCAAATTCCGATTGGCCTGGTTCAGGCGGTCTTGCAGCCTGTTCAACTCCTCCGCCTGCGGCGAGTTCATTTGGGCGGCAACCCCGCCATTCTGCAATGCGTTCAACGCCGCTTCTTTCTTCACACGGTCCGCCTGGGCCAGTGTGTACTCCTGATTTAGGGATTTAATGCGATCGGTGATGAGGCTTGTCTTTTCTTCCGGGTTGATGACGTTCATTTCCTTCTCGAATACCGCCAAGGCCTCACTGGATTTCTCCATCTTCGCCCTCAGCTCTTCCAGTTGCTTTTCAACATATACCGAGAGGACACCGGAGCTCTTCATCTTAAGTTCGGCAATGTGCGTGAGAAATGAATTGGCGACCGCGTTGGCCACATCCGCCGCCAGTTTGGGGTTGTCCGAGCGATAGTTGATGTCCAACAGGTACGTGTTCAGTGGCCGCGTGACATCCAGATATTTCAGCGTGATCGGCGCGCCTAACTTGCGGCGGATATTCTCCCCGCCCAGTCGGTCGAGCTGGTTTTCCAACTGAAGCAAGTTATAGTGCTCCGCTACTGGGCGCACCACGGCGTCTGAAAGGATAATCTCCCTTTGCGTGGCTAGAAACGATTCAACGTCATCTGCCGAGGAAATCTGGCTCGATTCGGACCCCACCACGTTCGTGTTGCTGTGGCGGTCCACATCGATTTTTGCCGTCGCCTCATAAATAGGCGTCAAGCGCGCCGAAACAAGATAGGTAGCCAGCAAGCAGGTGGCGACAAACGCGAGAATCTTCCACCGTTGCCGCCAGATGACCAGCAAATAATGGCTCGGCGAAACCGCCGGCTGGGCAGCCTCCATTTCCGGATACTGCCCAGGGACGACGTACGGCTGGAGTCGTCCGTATTCAGCCAAGTCCTGTGGTGGCCTCTCAAGTTCTCTCATCGGATCTCGCTTTGCTTCTTTCTGACAACTCTTCTAATGCCAAACTAAAATGCCGGTGCCGGTCGCAGTACCAAAACCGACGATGCGTTCAATGATGGTGTTGGTGAGCCTTTGCCCTTTATTGTCCGGAATATAAAGGATGTCGTTCGCCTCCAAAGGGACGTCAACGCCTTTGCGGTCCATGATCTTCGCAAGCTCAACCTGAATTTCGTTGCGACCTTCTTTGCCTGCCTCGCGGCGGTATATGTAGGCCTGTTTTTTTGCATATGGCGCTAAGCCTTCGCTCATCGCCACCATTTCGAAAACGGTGCTATTATTGCCCTCTTGAATTGGATAAATGCCCGGCTTTTTTACATTACCTACAACGTATACTTTGCCTGCTGAAGGAACGCGAATTTCCTCGCCGCCAACCAATCGGATGTTCAACGCTGGGTCAGCTTCGACCATGAGCCCGTTCAGGGATATTCGTTGCACGAGCGCCGGACCGGCTCCCGCAGCGCGTGGGCGGCTGACCAGAACTTCAGCGCCATGGTCCTGAGCCAAGCCTTCTGCTCTGGCGAGAGCGTCCAGCAAAGTCACGGTTCCCACAGCTTGAAAGGTGATGGGCCGTTTCACCGCACCCATCACGCTGACTGGCCTGCTGCGATATTCCAACACCGCTACTGAGACAATAGGCTGAACCAGAATTTCATCCTTAATGAGTGCGCGTTGGATTTCATCCTCAATCTCCTGCGGTTCTTTACCCGCGGCCACAATCGGCTCCTTCAGCAGCTGAAGCTTCAACATTCCTGCGCCGTTGACCCGGAAACTTTTCGTCAAATCGGGACAATCCGAAACCGAGATCGAGACCAAATCCCCAGGTCCGAGCGTCTGCGGTGGTAATACGCCGTCGGGCTGTTTCGCAATCGGGGTGGTTGGCAGCTCCGTCACATTTATCAAGGGCTCTACGGAATCTGGATCCGCATTCGGGAACTGATCCGCAGTAAGGCGGCGTGGTGCTTGCGCCGCCAACATAAGGGCGAAGGAAAGGAGCAAGGCTGCGAAGATTTTCATCGAAAAGTTCACCTATCTAGGATCTCACTTTTGAATCCACATCCATCTGTTTCATTTAGTTTTCAGTACTTTGGCGAACCCGGCGGACCGTCATCCAGCGGCTCAGGCAAAGTTCTCGTTCCACCAGCTAGATTCAACTCACGATGACTCTACCAATCAACAATAAAACTGTCAACACCGTTTCTCTCGTTATCTACCCTATAGAAATGTAAGTACTTAGTGGAGGCGACTACTCTCATTCGGAGTTTCGGGATAAGGATTCAATCAGTGGCACGATGCAACAATAGGCTTTGTGCCCGCCGAATCATTAGTACAAATCAATACGCCGGAAGTACGCCGAGCGCAACCATCGCTCCCCGTTTGGCTGCGCAAAGGCCGTACGCATTTCGAATCGGTCGATGCCTTGAAACGCCAGTTGCGCCAACGTCGCCTGCATACCGTATGCGAGTCGGCCCGCTGCCCGAACATCCACGAATGCTTTCATCGCGGCGCCGCCACCTTCATGATTCTCGGCAATCTTTGCACGCGCGGTTGTGGTTTTTGCTCGGTACCCAAAGGCTCGCCCGCCAAACAGGAATTTTCGCTCGACAGCGAAGAGCCTCAGCATGTGGCCGAGATGGCCGCTGAAATGAAACTCAAGTATGTGGTCATCACTTCTGTAAATCGCGACGATCTCTCCGACGGTGGCTCGGTTCACTTCGCTGAAACCGTGAGGGCCGTCCGGTGTGCGCTGCCCGGTGCGCAGGTCGAGGTCCTGACGCCCGATTTCGAAGGCAATCTTGACGCGGTAGCTCGCGTGCTCGATGCCGGCCCGCATGTATTCAACCACAATATGGAAACCGTCTCGCGCCTGTATCGCCGCGTCCGGCCGCAAGCCAATTACGCGCAATCGCTAGCCGTTCTCCGCTTTGCCAAGCAATACCGCCCGCAAGCGCTTGCCAAATCCGGCTTGATGGTTGGTCTTGGCGAATCGGAAGAAGAGACCCGGCAGCTGTTGCGCGATGCGCAAAATGCCGGCGTCGATGTCGCCACCATTGGCCAGTATCTGCAGCCCACCCGCCGCAATTTGCCGGTAGCCGAATACGTCACGCCGGAAAAGTTTGAGCGCTATCGCCTGTATGGCATGAGTATCGGTTTCAAGATGGTGTTCAGCGGGCCTTTCGTGCGTAGCTCTTACATGGCGGATCGCGTGAGCCACGAGGCCGAACAGTCGCATGGCTGAGTTTGTCCGCGCCGCCTTCCGCCGGCAGCTGATTTTGCATACAATTCTGGGGCTGTTCAGCGCTCTTCTTTTACTTCTGCTTTTTCCAAGATTCGAAATCTATTGGCTTGCGCCGGTGGCGCTGACCCCGCTCCTCATTGCTCTTGCGCGAACTCCGCTCGCTTGGCAGCGCTTCGTCATCGGTTGGGCGGCCGGTATTTTTTATTGGTTCTTCTTGTGCAACTGGATTCAGTTCGTTTTAGAAGTTCACGGCGGCATGGGCGCTTGGGGCGGGTGGGCGTCCTTCTTACTCTTTGCCGTTTTGAAAGGTTTGCACCTGGCAGTGTTCAGCTGGCTGGCGGGTATTCTCATGGATCGCATTTATGCCGTGGCTGCCGTCGCAGCACTTTGGACGGGCCTGGAACGCACCCACGCCACTTTTGGTTTCACTTGGCTCGATTTAGGCAACGCGGGCATTGACATGTCTCTTCCCCTGCGCCTCGCGCCCACCGTCGGCGTCTACGGTTTATCGTTCGTCTTTGCCATGCTGAGCGCCGGTCTTGCTTGCGTGGTCTTGCGCCGTTCACGCTGGCAACTGGCGCCCCTGCTCGCGCTGCCTCTGTTGTGGTTGCTACCCGCCATTCCTCAGCATGTGCCCGCCACGCAGCAGGCACTGATGGTTCAACCCAACGTTGATCCCGAAATCAATTGGACGCCCGAACTCGAAGAACAAACCGAGCGCGATCTGGTGTCCTTATCCGAACTTGCTTCTGCCCCTCTAGTCATCTGGCCTGAACTGCCTGCGCCTCTCTACTACTACGACGATCCCGATGTTCGCCGCGATGCATTTGGCATCGCCGCAAGCCATGGTTATTTTCTGTTCGAGACAGTCGCCCTTACGCCCGACCACCGCCCTCTGAACTCGGCCGTCCTTCTGGGCCGCGACGGCGCTGAACTTGGCCGCTACGACAAGATCGACCTCGTGCCCTTTGGTGAATACGTTCCGCCCGTCTTTTCGTTTGTGAATCGTGTCACGCAGGAAGCCGGAGACTTTGTGCCGGGCGAAACCGTCCGCGTTCTCCCGGCGGGGCGGCAAAGGCTTGGCGTGTTCATCTGTTACGAAGCGGCGTTCCCTGATCTGGTCCGGCGCTTCACCGCGGCCGGCGCAAACGTGCTCGTCAACCTCTCTAACGATGGCTACTTCGGCCATTCCCAAGCGCGTGCGCAACATCTGCTCATCGCGCGCATGCGCGCCGTGGAAAACCGGCGTTTTCTGATTCGCGCCACCAACGATGGCTTGAGCGCGGTTGTCAATCCCGCTGGAAGAATCGTACAGAGCCTCCCACCGTTTCGCCAACTCGCCGCCGTGGTTCGTTACGCCAATATCGGCGATGTCACTTTCTATGCGCGCTACGGCGATTGGTTTGCCTGGAGTTGTTTGGTTGTCAGCGTAGGTCTGAGTTTCCTTAGCCGGCTAACGAATCGGTTCGGTTCCTTCGTTCAGAATCGTTAGGTACGGTTCATAGACAAACAGCCGGTGACGCTCATGGCCAGTGATCTCATGCACAAAACCAAGCTGCTGCATGTGCTCCAGAGATTTGGTCACGGTAGGCGCCGAAAGGCCGATTTGCCGGGCCGTTGCGGGAATCGAAACAATGGGGTGGCGCTGCATGTGCGCGAAGAGCCGGGCCACCGACGTCGCCGGCCGCCCCAGAGTTTCTATTTGTTTCTGGTTCTTTTCAAATAAGGCAACAATGCGGCGTGTTGATTCCGCCGCTTGAACGGCGGTTTCTTTCACACCTGTTAGGAAAAAATGCAACCACCCCTCCCAATCGCCTTTCATGCGGACCCGGTCCAACAAGTCGTAGTAAGCCGCTCGGTGCTGCTTGAAATAGAGACTCAGATAGAGAATCGGTTCGCGCATTATGCCTTGCGCGCACAACAAAAACGTAATCAAAAGCCTGCCCAGCCTACCGTTGCCGTCAAGGAAAGGGTGAACGGTTTCGAACTGAACGTGAACCAATCCCGCTTTGACAAGCAAGGGGAGCCCCGACTGCTCTTCGTGCAGAAGCATTTCAAGGTTGCTCATGCACTCCGGCACCAACCCCGGCGGAGGTGGAACGAACGAGGCGTTACCGGGTCGGCTGCCGCCAATCCGATTTTGGCTCCGCCTGAACTCGCCCGGCTGCTTCTCAACCCCGCGCCCTTGTGAGAGGAGAATCGCATGTATTTCGCAAATCAAACGCAGCGAAGAGGAAAACCTTCGTGCATTCTCGCCAAGCCGTGGTTCATTGCGGCGACGTAATTAGAGACTTCTTGGGCGTCCTTCACCGGCGCGCCCGGTGCCTCGTCGTTTTCGTAAAGAGCAAATCAGAAAGCGATGATTGCGTCCCTTCGATCTGCGACGAAAGCACGGCTTCCTTGCGGATGTTCGCGTAGATGAATAAGGAAGGATCCGGCAAAAGCGTTGCAAGTCCGTCTAGCCGTCCGACAGCTTGATTGCTGATTTCAAGCAGTCGCTGCAAGCCATCCAGCCGCACGGGCGGATTGGGTGGCAAAGGGGTCGGAACAAACGATCGAACTGCCTCGCCGTAATAGTTCTTGACGATATAACTGCCAAGTCTATGATTTTGTTGTGTTTTAGCCTCACGCATCCTTTCGTTACGCTACTTTTAACTAAGGGATATCACATTTTTGTTTCGTTATTCTTTCCGTAACGAAAGGATTCTTAGCTTTTGGCGAAACCGTTACGCCTATCTTGCTATTAGTGGAATTGTTCCCAAAGGTCTCTCACCCATGACTGAAAACCTATCTGTCGCGGTCGTCCAAGCCGGTACACCGTTGTTTGACACACCCCGCACCATCGACAAAGTCGAGCACTATTGCCGCCAAGCCCATCAAGCCGGTGTACAGCTAGCCGTTTTTCCCGAAGCGTTCGTAGGTGGTTATCCCAAAGGCAGCGGATTTGGCACGCACGTCGGTTCCCGCTCTGACTCCGGTCGCGACGAATTCCGTCGCTATTTTGAATCGGCCATCGCCGAATCCGGCGCGGAGTCCCAACGCCTGGCACAGATTGCCGCCGACAACCAGCTGTATTTAGTCATCGGTGTTATCGAACGAGACGGTGGAACTCTCTATTGTTCTGCATTCTTTTACAGCCCTGACGGTAAGCTCCTGGGCAAGCACCGCAAACTGATGCCCACCGGGTCCGAACGTCTCATCTGGGGACAGGGCGATGGTTCCACCATGCCGGCAATCTCCACCGAATTTGGCACGCTGGGCGCCGTGATCTGTTGGGAGAACTATATGCCCCTATTGCGCGCCGCCATGTACGCAAAGGGAATCAATCTGTGGTGTGCGCCCACCGTAGACGATCGCCCCACTTGGCCCTTCACCATGCAGCATATTGCCATCGAAGGACGTTGTTTCGTCCTGAGCGCCTGCCAGTATCTTTTGCGCTCCGATTGTCCTGCCGAGTATGAACCCATTCAAGGTAATGCTCCCGAGACACAACTGATAAAGGGCGGCAGTCTCATCGTTAACCCGCTCGGTCAAGTCTTGGCTGGGCCCTTGCGCGATGCCGAAGGAATTCTCACCGCCGAACTCGACATGAAGGATGTCGTCCGCGGCAAATTTGATCTGGATGCAGTCGGACATTATGCCCGGCCCGATGTGTTTTCACTGTTGGTCAACGAGCGGCCAACAAGAGCCGTAACATTTAATGAGTGACCCCGGGGCGACGTCTTTATGTCAAGATAGCCATGCATGACTCTTTTGGGAAAAAGCCGGTTTTTCTTGCTTCCAGTTTGTTTTCTCTCGCTCGCAATTGCCGTGCTTGCGGATGACAAGCCCGATCTTAGGCTGCCTGAGTCCGTCGCTCCCACCAGCTATCGTGCGGAACTGACACTCGACCCAGCCACGGACGTTTTCTCCGGCCAGATCTCCATCAACATCGATGTAAATCAGCCGCTAAAAACAATTTGGTTGAACGCGACCGACATCTCCGTCTCCGACGCTTCGCTAAGTATCGCCGGTCAGACTCTGGCCGCCAACGCCGCGACTAGTGTAGTGTCCAACAAA
>PMSX01000045.1 GCA_003167495.1 Bryobacterales bacterium
CCAGCGCCAGCACCGCGAGCCAATGAAAAAATTATCAAGATGACGTGCGACCGCTTGGAGATACCTTGCATCCCGTCACGTCTAGCGATTCTCACAAAATCGATCCATGGCCGCGCTGCTTGCCATTATTGCGCGCAATGTGGGCGCGCCTGCGGCGTGAACGCCAACTTTAATTCGCCGGGAGTACACATCATCCCTGCCATGAAAACAGGCAATTTAGAGGTGCGCACCGGAGCCATGGTGCGCGAAGTGCTGGTGGGCAATGATGGTATGGCCCGCGGGGTTTCTTACATCGATACCAAGACTCGATCGGAAATTGAGGTGAACGCGCGGATTGTAGTACTGGCCGCAAGCTGCTGCGAGACAGCGAGGCTGCTTTTAAATTCCAAGAGCAGCCAGTTCCNNCCGCGCGCATCATGCTCAATTCCAAGAGCAGCCAGTTCCCGAATGGTTTGGCGAATACTACCGGTTTGGTGGGAAAGTATGTAATGGATACGGTGGGTTCGGACGTGTCGGGCTATCTTCCCATTCTGGAAGACATGCCCCCGCACAACGAAGACGGCGTTGGCGGCATGCACATGTACATGCCGTGGTGGCTTTATCAACAGCAGAAACAAGGCAAAATGCCCTTCGCGCGCGGCTACCACATAGAGTTCGGAGGCGGCCGCAGTCAGCCGGACGCCGGAACGTTTGACGGCTTTGAGACACTGAACGGCGGCGGCTACGGCGTTGGGTTGAAGAAGCAAGTACGCAAAATGTACGGCGCTAACGTCGGCTTTTCGGGCCGCGGTGAAATGATCCCCAACGAAGACAGCTACTGTGAGATTGATCCGCATGTAGTGGACCAGTGGGGCATTCCGGTTTTGCGCTTCCACTTTAAATGGAGCCAGGATGAGATTCTGCAGGCCAAGCACATGCAGGAGACGTTCAAGGAGATCATTGAAGCGGCGGGTGGCAAAGTGACAGACAGTTCCGACGAGAAAACTAACTGGGGCATCAGCCGAGGCGGGGAAATTATTCACGAAGTAGGCGCCACCAAAATGGGAGAGGATCCGAAGACGTCAGTCTTGAACGAGCATTGCCAGGCTTGGGACTGCAAAAACCTGTTTATCACAGATGCCGCGCCTTTTGTAAGCAATGCCGACAAGAATCCCACGCTAACCATCACGGCGTTAGGCTGGCGTACGTCGGATTACATTGTGGACCAAGTGAAGAAGTTCAACGTGAAAGTTTAGCTACTGCTTCGCAGGGAGTGCGAAGGCGTAAACGTTCGAATCGTGATCTACAACGTACACTTGGCCATTCGCCACAGCGAGTCCGCTGAAGTGCACCCACGAGGCGATACTGTCTTTGCTATTGAACAGTTCTTTGCCGGTGCCGACGTCGAGGGCACGCAGTATAGCGGGGTGCGTATTGGTGAAGCGGTTTTTTTCGCCGCCTTTCTGCACGGCATTTTCACCTGTCGCGAGCGCAAAGAGAACACCATTGGCAATGACGGGCGGATCGGGGAGATCAAAGTCGCCGGAAATCCAGGCGGCCTCGAGTTTCGGATTTTGGGTTTTCTCGTCGGCCACCACTTTGAAGGCCATGATACTCCCATGAGGAGTGTCTCCATTCTTGTAGAAGAACGTGGGAGGAGCGGTCCGCGTGGGTGGACCTCCCATCGGGACATAGAGCCATGTCTGGCCCTGGAGATCGCGCGCGGTGGAGAGTCCACCCCAAATGCCGAGTCCTTCGCAACAAATGGCTTTTTCGTTGCCGAGTTGCGGCGAGCTATACAAAGTAGTTTGATGGTCTGCGCCGCCAAGCGATTCGGCGTCCAACAGGCTCACTACCGCTTCTTTGGTACCTGTGGCCACTAGCCGGCGGTTCCTCCAACCAAAGTAGACGGGGCTCGCGGAACCGAGGTCGAGGTCTTTCTTACGTAGATAATCCCAATTGAGTGGTAAATAGTAATCGAGCAGATTCAGATTCGGCAGTGACGCGGAGATGACAGTATTCGAATAATCCCCCGCGGCAGGGTCGAACTTGCCATCGGCAGTGGAGCCATACACGCGGCCATTATCGCCGATTACCGGTCCTCCCCTGCCCCACATACCGGCGGTATCTGTGTTTGAAAGCAGGAGCTGATGAACCACAGGATGGTGGCGGTCGCGCACATCTACTCCGTAGAAACCAGATAGCCCGGCGCCACAACCTTGCGAGAGAGTGGTATACACAACGCCGTCGACGAGACTCAGACTCCAGGCTTTGGCGTATGAGGCAACGAACTGAACCGGGCCGTATCGAATGGCGCCACTGCCTAAATCAAGGCCGTAGAGCGCGCCATCGGCGGCGATCACATAGAGGATCTCCGTGGACTTGTCGATCACGGGGGTTGCCGTGATGCCGTCTGGACAGAGAAATGTCCCCTGGAAGCCGCCCTTGCCTGGCTGAATGCGGTATTTGAATGCGCGTGTCCAGAGTTGTTCGCCGGTTTCTGAATCGAGCGCGAACACAGTTCCGCCAATGCCGGCAACGTATACAGCGGTTCGAACACCCTTCGCCGTGGATACGCCCGACGCGACCACAGGCGCAGTCAAGGCGGAAAGACTGTACGATTCGTTCGGCAATTTGGCTTTCCACTTCAGAACCATTGTCGAAACGTTGTCGCGGCTGATGGTGGTTTCTTCCGTAGCCCAGCCACTACGTTGTGGATCATGGCCGAAGGTGGTCCAATCGGCAGCCGTGGCAGTGAAGGATAAGGCAAAAGTAAGCAGAAGTGTTCGCATTGATGAAGCAATAGTATATAGGGAACGAGTATGAAGAACAAATTGGCGCTTTGTCTGCCGGCGATCTTCAGTATGGCCGGATTTGCGGCGGACTTGCACGTCGACCATGTAACCATTGCCGGCCGCGATCTGAAGGCTATGCGAGCCGAGTTTGCCGCCGCCGGCGTTCGCACTGATTACGGAGGCAAGCACACGAACGGGCTAACCGAAATGGCGCTGGCGAGCTTCGCCGATGGATCTTATGTCGAATTGATTGCCTCACAAGATCCGAAAGCAGGCGCGCCGAGCCACTACTGGGGAAAGTTCATTGATGACAATGCGGGGCCTTGCGCGTGGGCCATCGGCGTGAAGGATTTGGACGCAACCGCGGAACGTTTGGGCGCGCACGTCACAGAGAGCGGCCGCATTCGGCCCGATGGCGTCGCGTTGAAATGGCACAGCGCTGCGATTGGGCCGGAGGCACAGGGAACCTTCTTCCCATTCATGATTCATGACGAAACGGACCGTGCGCTGCGCGCCAATCCGAGCGGCAAGCCGACAATGCCCGAGTGGCGCGGCGTGGTGGAGGTTTACGTTGCGGTGCGAAATCTGGAGGAGGCGGTGAAACGCTATCGCGAGGCGTTTCAGTTGAGCGCGGCACGCAAAGGATTCGACAAGACGTTGGGCGCGGAAACAGCGCGCTTTGAGGGAACGCCGATTGTGTTGACGACGGCCCATAGCGGCTGGCTGGCGGAGAGACTGGCGAAGTTCGGCGAGGCACCCTGCGCGTTTGTGATCGCGGGTCCCGGCAAAGGTGCTGAAAAGGTGCAATGGTTGCCTATCGCCGGAATGCGGATTGGCGTTATTCAGTAGCCATCGCCAGCAACGGGAAGTAATGAGCGTATAGGTGATAGTTCAAATAGAAGACGTTCGGGAAGCCAGTTCCGGTGGCGAGCGTCTCGGGCCACGAACCGGAAGAAGCTTGCTCTTCAATGAGCCAGGCCTGTCCGGCGGTGACTGAGCTCGAACTGGTATCTCCGGCTGCTTTCAAACCTAGTAAGGCCCAGGCTGTCTGTGAGGGGGTACTCGGCGCGGCTTCGAACTGGTGCGTGTCGTAACTCAGGCAACTCTCGCCCCAACCGCCGTCGGAGTTCTGCACGGAGCGGAGAAAGCCAGCTGCCTTTTCGAGGGCGGCGCGGACGTTGGGAGAGCCGGAAACACGCAGGCCTCGCACGGCAAGAAATGTGCCGTAAATATAGTTGACACCCCAGCGGCCATACCAACTCCCATCGGTCTTGTGATGAGTCAGCAGATAGGCGACGCCGCGCGCGATGGGAGGATCGTTGTAATTCATGCCGCGTCGGCACAGTGCCTCCATGACTCGTCCCGTAATGTCAGGGCAGGTGGGGTCAAGCATGGCGTTGTGATCGGC
>PMSX01000125.1 GCA_003167495.1 Bryobacterales bacterium
TTTGTTGGACACTACACTAGATAGGGTACCTGAGCGATCTTCCCAAATAGCGTACTAAGCCCATAAACCCCCTCGTATTCGCCGATAACCCTCTACAGCCCTTCCCCCGCAAATCCGATGGAGGAATTGAATACCTTGTTTTAAAGGAATTCGCGCAAAACCGACGAAGGGGAAAAAGACTTGCAGATAAGTAAAGACGAATCTGGCAGCGTTCTAAAGCTAGCCGGAACGCTGGATATCAGGGTAGCTGAGGAATTACAAAGCGCGCTGCGAGATTTTCTCAAGGCAGATTCCAGCAACGTCGTCGATCTATCCGGAGTTGAGGTCTGCGATACGGCCGCACTCCAACTTCTCTGCGCGGCACGTAAGACCGTGGAGGGTGCTGGCGGGCGTCTTGAGCTGACGGCGGTGCCGGAACCAGTTCGGGAAAGCAGCACGATACTCGGCTTGGCCCTGACCGAATCGGCCACCGACGCCCAAGCCTTCGCAGAGTTCGCGACAGCGATCAGCTCCAATGCGGGAGGTGACCATGAACATGTTGCGCAACTTGGTTGAATCGTTCCTCCTCGAATCGGAGGATCTGCTCACCCAAATAGAAGATGCCGCCTTGGCTCTGGATGCGGGCGAAGGAACCGCGGACACCGTCAATCAACTATTCCGTGCTTTCCACACGATTAAGGGATCTGGCGGAATGTGCGGCCTGTTGGGCATCGCCAGTTTCACACACCACGTGGAAAACCTTCTCGCGAAAGTGCGAGAAGGTTCTGTTCCGGTCACTCCGACCTTGATCGAGCTAGTACTCAAGTCCCGCGACCACCTTAAGATTCTCTTGAGCGCTGAACAGGGTGGCGCAGCGCCAACGCCTGGTTCTGCCGAGAAGCTAATCGCGGCCGTTGAAGCTTGCGGAACGTCTGCGGGCTCTGCGGAAACCGCCAGTGGAGCGCCGTCAGATCCCGATGGCGGTGACAGTGACCGCGCCGCGGGAATGGAAAACACCTGGGCCATTCATTTCCGGCCGAGTCCCCTACTCTTGGCTTGCGGCGGAAACCCCATTTCGCTCTTCAGAGAACTAGCTGAATTGGGTCGCTGCCAAGTCATGGCGCATACCGAGAACGTGCCTGCTCTTGACGCCATCCAACCGGAGCAATGTTATCTCTGGTGGACGATCAGCTTGTCCGGTGCTTGCAGCGAGAATGCCATCCGCGATGTATTCATTTTTGTCGAGAGCGATGGCCAGCTGGAAATTCAGCTAATCGCGAGCGTTCCCGGCGAGCATAAAGAAGCAGTTATCTCCTTCGCAAAAACGCCCGACGCAGTGGATGAGAGCGCAGCCATCTCGGGTGCCACCGTCACCCAGAAAGCCGCCGCGCCCCAGGCCGCCGCACAGAAAGACGGAGCGAGAGACTCGAGCGTGCGGGTGCCCTCCAGCAGGTTGGACCGTCTGGTGAATCTTGTCGGCGAGTTAGTGATCAATCAATCCCGTCTGGCGCAAGCTGCGTCGCAGAGCGGAGCTCCAGAGTTTACCAATCCCGTTCAGGAGCTGGAACGTTTGCTTTCTGAGCTACGCGACAATGTGCTGGGAATTCGCATGCTGCCGATTGGCACGCTGTTCGGCCGCTTCCGGCGTTTGGTGCATGACTTGTCGACCGAACTGGGAAAAGAAATCGACCTGGTTACAGAAGGCGCGGAAACTGAACTCGATAAAAGTATTCTCGACCAACTGAGCGAGCCGCTGGTGCACTGCTTGCGCAACAGCTTGGATCACGGTGTTGAAGCCCCCGCGGAGCGCTTGGCCAAGGGAAAGCCGCGACGTGCCACGATCCGGCTGTCCGCTGTGCATACCGGGTCGGACGTGGTTGTAAGCATCCACGATGACGGCCGCGGGATCGACCGAGCGGCGGTTCAGGCCAAAGCCGTGGAAAAGCATCTTATCGCACCTGACGCGGTACTGAACGAAAAAGATGTTTTCAATCTCATTCTGATGCCTGGGTTTTCGACCGCTCGGCAAGTGACAAATGTCTCCGGACGCGGTGTTGGCATGGATGCCGTTAAGCGGCAAATCGATATGCTCCGCGGTTCGTTATCGCTGGCGAGCGAAGCGGGTAAAGGTACTCGGGTGATGATCACTCTCCCCTTGACGCTGGCAATTATCGACGGGCTGCAGGTGCAGGTGGGCAGCGACCAATTCATCGTCCCCATGGCTGCCGTCACTGAGAATGTCGAACTGCTGCGCTCCGAGCGAGCAAGCAAGAACGGGCGGAATGTAATTGCGGTGCGCGGCGAACTGATTCCATATATTGATCTGCGCCAGGCTTTCGGGATTCATAGCGACGCCCCTGCCATCGCGAAAGTGGTCATCGCGCAGCATGAAGATCAGCGTGTCGGGCTGGTTGTCGATTGCGTACTGGGCACTCATCAAACCGTCATCCAATCGCTCGGTAAAGTTTTCCGCAACGTGAACGTCGTTTCCGGGGCAACCATCATGGGGGACGGCCGGGTGGCGCTGATTTTGGACGTCGCGGCCATTGTTCGGCACGCCGATCGCGAGTGCCGTAGCGAGCGCACCTCGCCATTGAACAGCGCTCAAGTATTTCAGAAAAAACAATTTGGAATAGAAGGCATTGGCCAAGATCTGGTACCCACCCATTGATCGCGCCACCAGCTGGAAAGAAAGACACAAGGCAACAAATGAAGAACCTGAAAATTGGAACCCGCATCACTGCCGGCTTTACGGCGGTGATTGCCCTAGCCATCACTCTAGGCATATTTGCTTACGGTCAGATTGGCGTTATTAACGCCGGAAGCAACGCCCGCAACGGCATCCTGATCGGTCTCGCAAGCACCTCGATCGTCGCGATGATTATCTGTTTCTTTGTAGTCCGGAGCATTACTCATCCCTTGCGAATCGCCGGCGAAATGTTGGCCCAGATTGCGCAGGGGGACCTGACAAGGACGGCGGAAGTCAAGTCGAGCGACGAACTCGGAGAAATGCTTAAGTCCGTGAACGGCATGGTGGAGAACCTCCGCAAGACTGTCGCGGAAGTCTCGATGGCGGGCGGAAATGTCGCGTCGGGGAGCGAACAGATGAGCGCCACGGCACAGGAACTCTCCCAGGGCGCCACTGAGCAGGCTGCTTCAGCCGAAGAGACGACGTCGGCAATGGAACAAATGACATCCAGCATCCAGCAGAACGCAGACAATGCCCGGCAAACCGACAAAATAGCCTCGAAAGCTTCTGAAGACGCGCGAGCGAGCGCCGCGGCTGTGATCCAGACGGTGAACGCGATGAAGCAGGTTGCCGAGAAGATCGGCATCATTGAAGAGATCGCCCGCAAGACCGATCTCCTGGCGCTGAATGCCGCTGTCGAAGCGGCACGCGCCGGGGAGCACGGCAAGGGTTTCGCGGTCGTTGCGTCGGAAGTGCGGAAGCTCGCCGAACGCAGTCAAACGGCAGCGGCAGAGATCAGTAGCCTGACAATAGGCGGCGTCAAGATCGCGGAAGGGGCTGGCCAAATGCTAACCAGACTCGTGCCCGATATTCAGAAGACGGCGGAGTTGTTGCGCGAGATTTCGGCGGCGAGCGCCGAACAAAGCACGGGCGCCACGCAAATCAACAAGGCTATGCAGCAACTCGACCAAGTGATCCAAAAGAACTCGGGAGCTTCGGACGAAATGGCATCGACCGCCGAAGAGCTATCGAGCCAGGCAGCCGTGCTGCAGTCCAGCATTGCCTTCTTTAAAACCGGCGAACCGCAGAACGTCGCGGCCGCACAAAGCAGACGGGCCGCTCCAGCTCGTCCTGGCGCCGGCGCTCGAAAAGCAGTTGCTTCACGATCGACGGTGACCAGCTTATCGAACTTGCAGCGAGCGGTGAAAGGTGCGGGCACGACCATCGACTTGGATGCCAGTAGCGGCGGCGCCGACGTGCATGATCGGGATTTCGCGGCTTATGAATAGCAGGCGTGGAAGGAAGCAATGATTACCGAAACTCGTCAATACATGACATTCAAGCTCGGCGATGAGCTGTTTGCTATCGACGTCGCCCAAGTTCGTGAAGTGCTGGAAATATCTCAGATCACGAAAGTGCCAACCGCGCCCGCGCACATGCGGGGCGTGGTCAACGTGCGTGGTCAGGCGACGCCCGTCGTTGACCTGCGCCGCCGCTTCGGATTAGTCGAACAAACGGACACCGTGCACACTCGTATCATCGTAATGGAACTAAACCTGGATGGCGAATCCACCGTGCTGGGCGGGATAGCCGACAGTGTGCACGAAGTCATTGATCTGGAGCCGGCCAACATTAGCCCACCGCCGCGCATCGCGATGCGCTGGCGGGCCGATTTCATCCAGGGCATGGGAAAGCGCGGCGACGATTTCATCATCCTCCTCGATCTAAACGCCGTCTTCGCTTCCGATGAACTTGCCATGGTCACGGCCATGGCGGCTGAAACCGAGGAATCAGTGCTCACTCATTAAAGTCCGGTGGTCGATGAGGTACCTGCGGGTAGGGTGTTTCCTTCTTCCGCCGTACTCAAATATGGCTAGAACATTCGAAAGACAGCAGTTGGAGACTTCATCGAATGCTCCTCTTGAGCTATCTCCGCAAACTTTCGCCCGCTTCGCCGGTTTCATTACCGGAGAGCTTGGCATCAAAATGCCGGAATCGAAGTTCGCGCTGGTGCAAAACCGGCTGTTGCGGCGTATTCGCGATTTGCACATGAAATCGGCCGAAGAGTACGCCAACTACTTCTTTGCTTCCGCCAATCTTCATGAACGAGAGCACTTCATCAATGCCATCACTACCAATAAGACCGACTTTTTCCGGGAGCCGGATCATTTTACCTTTCTTTGCGACGTGGTGCTGCCGGATCTAGGCAGTGCCGCGACCCGCCGAGGCGACAGATTCAAAGTCTGGTCTGCCGGTTGCTCGTCCGGCGAGGAGGCCTATACCGCGGGAATGCTCCTAGGGGACTACGCCACCCGGCAGCCGGGTTTCGATTTCGCGATTCTTGGCACCGATATTTCAACAAAGGTGCTGCACTCCGCGCGCGCTGGAATCTATGAAGATTCGCAACTCGCGCCAGTTCCGCCGGACCTCCGCCGCAAGTATTTGTGGCACAGCCTGAACAAAGCTAAGCGCGTTAGCCGCATCGCTCCCGACTTACGGCGGAAAGTCAGCTTTCATCAATTGAATTTCATGGAGCAGGACTATCCGATCAAAGATGTGTTCGACGTCGTGTTTTTTCGCAATGTGATGATCTACTTCGAGAAGGACGTCCAAGAAGCGGTGATCAACAAGATTTGCCGCAATCTTGGGCCTGGCGGTTATCTGTTCTCGAGCCACACCGAATCGGTAGCGGATTTGAAAATCCCATTGAAGTGTGTTAGGCCCGCAGTTTATCGAAAGTTTGAATGACAAGTTGGCGCGCTGAAACGATATGGATACGGTAAGAAAATTCAAAGTCCTGGTGGTGGACGATTCGGCCTCGGTTCGCCAGGTCCTGAAAGAGATTCTGGAGTCGGACCCCGAACTGGAAGTCATCGCGGTGGCCTCCGATCCATACATGGCCGTCGAGCGCATCAAGCATGAAACGCCGGATGTAATCACGCTCGATATAGAAATGCCCAGAATGGACGGGTTGACGTTCTTAGAAAAGATCATGAGCCAGCATCCGATTCCAGTGGTTATCTGCTCGACTCTGGCCAGAGCAGGCTCCGAGAGCGCGTTAGCGGCCCTGGAAAAGGGGGCCGTCGAGATCATTACCAAGCCGAAGGTGGAGGCCAGGGAATTCTTTGAGGAGTATCGAGTCAAGATTTGCGACGTTGTCAAATCTGCTGCCCGCGCTCGTCTGTCGAAAAGCCGGCCGAAGCCGATGACAACGAGCCCCAAGCTGACGGCTGATGCTGTGCTACCCAAGGCCACCTCCCGCGCATTGATTCAGACTACGGAGAAAGTGGTCGTGGTGGGCGCCTCCACGGGAGGAACGGAGGCGTTGCGCGAATTTCTCGAAAGCATGCCCCTTGATGCGCCTGGCATTGTGATTGTCCAGCATATGCCGGAAGAGTTCACGGCGCGCTTTGCGCAGAGACTAGACAAGACCTGCCGGATCACTGTCAAAGAGGCCGCCGACAATGATTCCGTGCTTCGTGGCCAGGCATTGATAGCGCCCGGCAACCACCATCTGCTATTGAAGCGTAGCGGCGCGCGCTATTACGTTGAGATCAAGAATGGCCCCTTGGTGAGTCGGCACCGGCCTTCTGTTGACGTCTTGTTCCGCTCGGCGGCGCGGTATGGGGGACGAAATGTTGTTGGCGTAATTATGACCGGGATGGGCGACGATGGAGCCAAGGGCATGCTCGAGATGAAAGAGACTGGAGCTTTCAATATTGCCCAAAATGAAGCCAGTTGTGTGGTGTTCGGCATGCCCGCCGAGGCGATTAAAGCCGGCGGCGTTGACCGCGTCCTGCCGCTTGGCGCCATCGCGCAGGAAGTCGTCCGCTACTGCCACTAGTATGCCCACGCGTCTGATCTGCTTGAAGGGGTACGCCCATCAAGAGGTCTCGGCACGCGAATCCCATCGTGAAAGCTGCGCACACATAATCAGCGGCAAAGGCTGTTTCCCGCAGAACAATTGTGTTTGAGTGCAGCGTCCCTAAATTAGAGATGACGAGCACTCTGGCGCCTCGAGGCCTAGGCAATTGTCCAGTTTCGCGCGGCGTGGTTTCATGGTAAGAAGAAAGCAGTTGCGGGGCGGTGTAGGATTTGAATGACTCGACAATTTTCGCGGGTCGGATCGGTGACCGACGACTTCTTCCGGAGTTGGATCAATGCGCGGGAACAGAGGCTCGCGGAGCGGGATAGCATCCGGGTCTGCGCTTTTGATTGGGGCGTCGAGGCGTTGGAATTGGTCCCGGGTTTCGAGTGTTGCGCGGGCTCGTCGGAGCTGGAGGTCCTGCGCGAAGCCAATCAGCGGTGGCTGCGAAACAAGGCGGCGTTCTTCGCCTACCAGACGCCGAGCGACTTTAAGCTGAGCGGTTCGAGTCTCCAGTTTTCGTCGCCGGTGAAAAGCCTGTATCGCGAAAACGATACCGTGTATGCGCATTATTTTGAGTGTCGACAGGCCCGCGGACGCGCGTTGTTAGTCCTGCCCCACTGGAATGCCGCGGCCGGCAGCTACGCTAGCTTTTGCCGTTTTCTGAACTGGCTGGGCTTCTCGGCGCTGTTGGTGACACTGCCGTACCACGGAGATCGAAAACCTCTTGAGTGTATCGGCGCGGAGTATTCCGTCTCGCCTAATCTTGGCCGGACGATCGCGTGCGCCCGGCAAGGGGTGATCGATACGCTGTGTTGCGCGGACTGGCTGACCCAACAAGGCTATGCGCAAATCGGCATTGTGGGGAGCAGTCTCGGGTTCGGTCACGCGTTCGTGGCCAGCGCACTGGACGAGCGCTTGCGGGTGAATGTGTTCAATCACTGCTGCTCGACAGTGTCGGATGCTCTTTGGGCAGGGATGCCGCGGTTCCGAGCGGAACTGGAAGCGCACATTTCGCAGCAAGAACTGCGGGAATGTTGGAGTGTGATTAACCCGATCTCCTACTTTCACGAGTTCGCGCGTTTTCCAAAGCAATCGATACTGATCCTCGGGCGCTATGACACAACGTTCGTCCGGGACTATGTGGAAGAAGGGATTCAGCCTTTCCGCACGATGGGGCTTGATCATCAGGTGGTCGAACTGGCATGTGGGCATCGGACCATTGGCGACGCGCCTTATTTAGTATTGAGCGCTTACCACATCGGGGCGTTTTTGAAGAAGAATCTGCGCTAAATATTTGCGCTTCCATGACGTATCTTGTTTGTGTTCGCCCCCTCTTCGCCCCGAGAAGTACCCAAACTTTTTCCAAACTCGCCTTTTCATCTACCCTGATTTAGGTTGCGCCACCCCGTAACCTAGCTGTATTCTTGTATTCACTAGCTCTGGTGGCTTAAATGGGGCCAAGTCTGCCTAACTTCAGAATTCGCTATGAGGCTGAAAAGATGATCGTGCCGTCCCGTTGTGCAGATCCAATAAACTTTTTCCCTCGGTAGATTCATCGCAGTTCTTGCTGCCATCGTTCCTTTACACGAGTGCAGCGCAAACAACAAGGAGTTGGTTCATGATTCGAAGGATTATCTGTTTTGCAGTATTCGCGGCAATGTTCGCGTCCGGGTCGCTTATGGCGCAGACGTTCCGCGGCGGTATCAGCGGTACAGTCACTGACGCCAGCGGCGCAGCAGTGGCAAACGCGCCCGTGAAGTTGATGAGCCCCGATACGGGCCTGACGCGCGATGGCGTTGCGTCTTCGTCCGGCGAGTTCGTTTTTCAGGATCTGCCGCTCGGCAAGTACGATATCACCGTGACGCAGCCTGGTTTCGACACGGTTCACGTAACCGGCATAACAGTAGATGCGGGCAAGATTGCCACTGTCGCACTCAAGCTGGACGTGGCAAGGCAAGCGACAACGGTTGAGGTAGCAGCCAGCGTGGTAGCGGTGGAAACGGCGTCGTCGGCAGAAACCAGTTTAATCGATACGAAGCAAATCCTGGACATTCCTTTAAATGGCCGCGATTTCACCCAGTTGTTGAAGTTCAACCCCGGCGCGAACGCTAACGGATCGTTGAACGGGTCGCGGTTTAACGGCATCGACTGGAAGATTGACGGTGCCGACAACAACGATCTCTGGCATAACATCAATTCGGTCAATCAAGGCGGTGTATCGGGCATTGCCGGCGTGGTGCTGCCGATTGACGCTATCGACGAATTTTCGCTACAGAGCAGCAGCAATGCTGAAGAGGGCCGCAACTCGGGCGGCGTGCTGAATGTGGTTATCAAGTCGGGAACCAACAACTTCCACGGTTCGCTGTATTACTTCAACCGGAACGAGGCCTTTGCCACGAATGACTGGTTCACTCCCCCGGGTTCCCCCAATTCGGAGCTCCGCAACAACCAGGAGGGCGGTTCACTCGGGGGCCCCATCTGGAAAAATCATACTTTCTTCTTCATGAATTATGAACAGCAAAACTATAGAGAGGCTCTGACGGCGCCGGGAACCACTCCGTCGGCCGCATGGGTTTCGGCGGCCGAAGCCGTTATGGCCAGAGACGGGGTGTCGGTAAACCCTCTGGCGTTGACGCTGATCAACAACCTTTGGCCGGCCAATAGCCTGACGGGCCCTGCGACCGTTCACAATTACGCGGGCGCCGGCATTAACCTTTCTAACAGTTACAACGGCGTCGTTAAGCTGGATCATCAGTTTAACGAAAAGAACAATATTGCTATCCGGTACTTTGGCGGTACAGGCAATCAGGTTGAATACGTTGGCTCCGCCATGCCCTGGTACTTCCAGGCCGCTCCCAGCCGTATGCACAACTTCTCGTTGGTTTATAACACGGTAATTACACCGCGCTTTGTGGCGCAAACGCTACTCGGAGTGAACTACTTCCTGCAAATTTTCGGTGACTCCAACCACGGTTTCAACATGCCGGCGCTTGGATTCAACGACGGCGTTACGAATCCCACGGATTTCGGCTCCCCGAATATCAACATTTCAGGATTTGATTCAACCGGCTTGACGCCGCCGCTGGGACGCATCGACACCACGGGGCACATCGATCAGACGTTCACTTACACGGTGGGTTCCCACCAGTTCCGTTTTGGCGGCGATTACCGCTATTCACGGCTTGATGTGTTTTACGATTCGGATGCGCCCGGTACGTTCACGTTTAACGGCACGCAAGGGCCGTTCGCCACTACCAATCCGAATGACACTTGGGCGGCTGGCGGCTCTTCACCGGGATCGCTCGACGCACTGGCGGATTTCCTTTCCGGCCGCGTAGCCGCTGGAAACGCGCGCGTCACCGCCGGCAACCAGCAGCGCATTTACGACCTCAACGGATTTTCCTTTTTTGGCCAGGACACCTGGAAGGTCACATCGAAGCTGACGCTGAACTATGGTTTGAACTGGACGTATCAAAGCCCGATTTCTAATCCCAAGGACCTGATTTCGACGTTCATCCCAGCTGACGGCGGCATTACTTATGTCGGCACGCATGGCCTGAGCAGCCTCTGGCCGCGCGACTTGCATGATTTTGGGCCGCGCCTCGGATTTGCTTACCAACCAAAGGCTGGCGGCAAATTCGTGATCCGTGGCGGCTGGGGCATGTACTATCAGGTCCCCAACATCGCCTATTTCGGCGACAGTGGCGCGTCCAACAGCGCCGGGACGGGAATCAACGGCAACATCGGCGGACCGGCCCCGGTTTCAACGGTGTCGAATTCAGCGCCCATTACTCTTGTGACGGGTGTTCCTATTTTTGCGGGAAGTTCCGCGACCGGTCCCTTCGGCGGCTTTTCTGTGAGCCAGCATTTCGTGACCGGTTATAGCTTGAACACGAATCTCAACGTTCAGTACCAAATGGCTAGGGACGCGGTGGTGGAGGTGGGTTATTCGGGCAGTTTGAGCCACCACCTGCCGGACATGTTGGACATCAATCAGATTCCGCAGGGCGCGCCAGAAGTGAACAGCTCACGTCCCTACGCCAGCCAGTTTCCTGACCTAGGCGCGATTAACGAGGTGCAATCCGTTGCAAACGGCAATTTCAACGGCCTGCTCGCCTCGGTGCGGACCACCAATTTCCACGGCTTCACCACAAAGCTGAGTTACACGCTGGGGCACTCGATGGACGACCTGTCTTACGCGCGCCACATCATTCCGCAGAACAGCTACTGCTTGCGGTGCGATTACGGCAATTCGGATTTCGACATCCGTAATTCGTTTTCGATGTTCTTGGCCTATAACGTCCCTCAGCCGACTAAGTACCGGGCCATATTAGGCGGCTGGCAGTTGAACGGTATGTTCTCGTTCTTCACGGGCTCACCGTTTACCGTCGCTTCGGGCATCGACTCCAGCGGCACGCTAGAATATGCCGATCGCGCAGAAGTGCTCGGCAATCCCTTCGTGGGTGTGCCCGCCGATGATCGAGCGACCAGCACCGCTTACTGGTTCAATCCGGCGATGTTCGGCGCGCCGACGCAGGGCACGTACTCAAATCAGGGGCGAAACGAATTTTACGGTCCTCCCACTCACCAAATCGATTTCTCGATGTTTAAGAATATTCAAATCCGGGAAAATATCAAGCTTCAATTGCGTGCGGAAATCTTCAATATCTTCAATTTCATAAACTATGCCGGGCTGGCGAACAACCTGCAAGGCAGCAATTTAGGAACATTGGGCGCGACATACGACGTGGGATTCGGCGCGCCGGGCATCGGCCCTGGGGCTCCGCGCAACGTGCAGTTAGCGGCAAAGATACTCTTTTAGTTCGATACCAAGAAAGGCACGTACGAATAGGCTGAGCCCCGGAACGCCGGGGCTCGGCCTTTTTTTAGTCGCAGAGCGCGTGGAGTTGTGGCTGTTCGGCGAACCGGAATAACGTCAGCAGCTGCGACTCCGTGACTCGATCACTGGATAGTTCGATGGCGGATAGCTCGTCCTTTCGGAACCAACGGGCACCCGATGTTTCAGTCGTATCCGCCAACAACGAACCGCCCACAATGTCGCACTGGATAAACGCCTTATAGACATACCATGGTTGCGGCGGATGAGCATGTTTGCGTTTATCGAATAGAGCCAGCAGGCGTACCGGTTTCACAACCAGGCCTGTTTCTTCCAGCGCTTCTTTCGTCGCGACTTCGAAGGGCGTATAGCCGACGTCAGCCCAGCCTCCGGGCAACGTCCACTTATCACCGTCCAGTTTTTCCTTCACCAGCAGTACTTGATCTAATCCACGAAACAGCACCGCTCTGATGTCGACCTTGGGGGTTTGGTATCCAGTTTCGGAAGCAAATACGCGAATGATTTTTTCAAATCTTTCATCGCTCAGCGTGTGTAGCAGGCGGGCGCTGAGTGTTCGCACCTCCTGATAGCGCTCCAGATCATAGGGCGATGTCGCATAAGCAAGTCCCGCTTGAGCGAGAGCCTGCAACCGTTGAGCGCAGGCTAACAATTCTGTGGATTCCATTACATCAATCATGACGCGGAGCTTTGCGTGCGGAGCAATGCGCTAACCTGAAGAGGATCATGGCCAATATTTTCGGCAATGCCGCGGCAATCGCCAAAGGCATGGGCATTACGTTCAAAGAGATGCTCCAACCCGCCATTACGGAGGCGTATCCGGACGGTCCGGCGCAGTTGGAGGAACGGTTCCGCGGCGCGCACGTATTGCAGCGCGACGAAAACGGGCTGGAAAAATGCGTGGCCTGTTTCCTGTGCGCCGCGGCGTGCCCGGCGGATTGCATCTATATCGAAGCGGCGGAAAATACTACGACGGAGCGAATCAGCGGCGGCGACCGCTACGCGAAGGTATATAACATCGACTACAACCGGTGTATTTTTTGCGGTTTTTGCGTAGAAGCGTGTCCCACAGACGCTATCACGCACGGCCACAAGTTTGAGTTAGCGAGCTACAACACGTCTACGCTGATCTACCGGAAAGAACAGATGCTGGTGCAGGTAGAACGTGCGGCACGGTAGTTTTTCAAGCGCCTTACTTCTCAACCCGCACTAGGGCGGATTTTATTCCTTTGGCCAGCAAACGTTGCTGCAGGGGCTCGGCTTCGCCGCGATTCAACAGACCACCAACGACGACCGCGTATTTTTCCTGACCCGTGTCACTTTTCATGACAGCGACATGCAAAATGAGTTCCGGATGTTGTTGGGAAATCACGTCCAGTTCGCGAACGGCCTCTGGGCGGCTAGGGAAGTACGAGAGAACGACGCGGAGGAACTCGCGTTTAACCGGAATTGGGACAGGAGGCGTGGTTTCCCCCGCGGCTGTCTGGTCTGAAGCAGGCGCTGGCTGACTCGGCTGCTGATTCGCAACTGCGGCGGGCCCTCCAACTGGCGCCGGCCCTGGCGCCGGAACATTGGGGGAAGCGACTGACCCGGCATCTGTTTGCGCGGTGACCCCGCTGGTCAGCGGTTGGTCCGTTGAGGACAGCTTTGGGATGATGATAAACTTAACCGCCGCGACGACAAGCAGGAGTAAGCCAATGACGGCGATAGTGTTGCGGACCAGCGCCGATCTGCCGCCTACGGCGAGAATCCGCGCCGATACCGCGGGACCTGACCGTTCAGTAGTTGCTTCACCCATCAAAAACACATTTTCCGGGGCGTCCAGCGTACGGATCCGCGCGCCCACGGGTTGACGTTTTTGCACCCTTTTATGCCGTTTGGCCACCGGTACAAGCACCATGTCGTCCTTGGTCACTTGCTTGGGCACGAATTTTGGCGTTAAGGGGTGAGGGAGGCGAGCTGCTGGTGCGCCTCGCGAGGTTGTAGTTCCCTGCCCTGGGATGCGATTGTCCACGGGCCGGAATGGCGGAGGCACGTTTCTGGCTTCGCGCGACGGCGGAGTACTAGCGTGCGGTTGCTGCGTCCTGGCCGTCACCGGAGTTTCTGGCTGCACCGCTGCCGGCAGGGGTTCCGCTGCGGCGACGACCGGCTGATCTTGTTCAACAGCTTGCTCAACAGCGGGCGCTTCCTTGAGGGTGCAGC